>NZ_CDRNIL010000079.1:0-5431 GCF_977014125.1 Massilia phosphatilytica | reverse complement strand
TTATCGCCTCGACTCGGTTTTCGTCTTGCTCAGGTCAACGGAGGAGGAGTAGTTGGTCGTCCAGCTGGTGCGGGGCTGCGTGCCCGGCTCCAGCGCGGCCGCGTGGTCGTCGGACCACAGGCCCAGGTCGGCGTGGGTGATGCGGCCCTCCTCCGTCACGGCCGTCGCCTCGATGATCAGGAGGCCGGCGCCGGACAGCGCGAGATGGCCGAGGTGGATCATGTGCCAGTCGGTCGGGAAGCCGCGGTCGGCGGAGTATTGGCACATCGGCGCGATGGCGATGCGGTTGCCCAGCGCGAGCGGGCCGAGCGTGATCGGAGAAAACAGCTTGCTCATGGAAAGAGCCCCTTCCGGAAGCGTGAGTAAAGGGATAGTCTCAGCGCGCATGGTCAAAACGCGCTTTTCGAGAACGGGGGGCACGTGCGTTGGACGCGTGGGCGGAGGCCGCCCCCCTACCCGTAACGCCAACGCAGGGTGGGCACCCCGCGCCGACGCGCTCAACCGGCGGTGCCGGGCAACGATCAATCCGTGCGGACCACCATGATGCCGGCCCGGAGCCCGACCCGCACATCCGGGTTCGGGAACACGACACATTCCTCGTCGTGCTGAACGGTATAAACGGTATCGCCATCCCGTGCGATCACGTCGCCCTTCTTGAGCGGCGTGAAGTTCTCGGTGTCGCGCCCGAAGCTCATCGTAAACGCATCGGACAGCTTGGTGATCGACTGCGCGGTGTCGAACACGATGGGCGCCTGCCCCTCGCCCGCGGTCGAACCGCGCAGCAGGCCATGCAGCGCGTCCGCCATCGATGCGAATTGCGCCAGGTCGTTCTGTCCCAGCGTGCCGATGCGCCCCAGCTCCACCGGTGGTGCCCGCAGTGCCGTGCCGCTCGGCCGTCCAGTAACTGTACGTGCCGGCGGAGGCCGGGTTCATGATGACGGCTTCGATGCCGCCGACACCCAGCCACGCGATCAGCGCGCGGCGCGCTTCGGTCGCGATCAGTTCCGGCACGATCGCGAAACGGGGATAGCGCGACCCGCGAATGGCCGTGTGCAGGTCGAGGTCCAGCGGTGCGGGCCGCTGCCCTCGAAGAACTCGGCGGTCGCCGCGATCAGCGTGTCGGCCCGGCCAGCCTCGAAGGTGCCGGCCAGGTCGCCGCGCTGGTCGCGGAACATGCGGTTCAGGTCCGCATCGATGAAACGCTTGCCGGCCGCGATGGCGTCGATGTTCCCGACGCACAGCATCAGGTCCACCGCGAGTTCATGCGGCGCGCGCGACAGCGCCTCGATCGCGTAGGCCACCATCTCGATCGGCCCCGTCTCGTCGCCGTGCACGCCCACCGACAGCAGCACGGCGGGACGCTCCGGCATTGGTGCGGCCGCCTTCACGGTCAGCACGCCCTTCGCAGGCTGGCCGACCGTGAAGCCGGCGCCTGCGAAACGGCCCGCCACCTCGCCGAAGTCGGCCTGGGCCAGCGCCCGGATCGCCTTCGGCAAAACGTCGAACGAAGCGGCCGCCATCGCGTTACGCCAGCGTCGCGACGGTGAGGGCCGCGGTGCCCGCTGCGATGCGGTCCGGGCTCGAACCTTCCGACAGCGACCACACGGCCAGCATCGCCTGTTCCAGGTCGGTCGGCTGGACGTAGCCGCCGGACAGGCCCATCGCCGCCGTCAGCTCGCGCACCGCGGCCTGCATGTCGCCGGTGGCGCGGCTCGCTTCCAGCACTTCCAGCAGCAGGCGTTGCTGCGTGCGGCGCAGGGCCTGCAGCGCGTAGTTGCGCAGCTGTTCCTGCGACTTGCTGATGGCCGGCAGCTTGAGACCGCGCTCCAGCGTGTCGATGCCGGCCTGCTCGCGCAGCAGCATGCCGACGCGCAGGAACTCGGCCAGCGACATGCCCTGCGGACGCTGCACCGACACGGCCGCGAACAGGAACGCGGCCAGCGATTCGACCGTATCGACGGCCTTCCACGCCTGCACGAACGACGACGACAGGCCGGCCTGCGCATCGGCATCCGACTTCGCCGGCATCAGCTGGCGCAGTTGCTCCGGCTGGGCGAACAGGTTCGACAGCTCTTCCATGCCGCCGGCACCGGCTTGTTCCGCCGGCAGCGACAGCACGCCTTCGATCACGGTGCGCAGCATCACGCGGGTGCGCGCGTCGACCGTCTGCGACACGTCGCGCGGCACGACCAGCGCGTCATGGTCCAGCGCCTCGAACACGGGCGCCAGGTGCAGCGCGGCCCAGGCCTGGCCCCACGCTTTCACGACCTCGGCGTCGTCGATGCGGTGCTCGAGCGCCAGGTCGCGCAGCATCAGCGGGCCGCAGCGGTTGACGGATTCGTTGGCCAGCACGGTCGCGAGGATCGCATTGGCCAGCGGGTGCGCCAGCGGATCGCGCGTCGCCACCAGCTGCGCCGGGAAGTACGGGCGCAGGATGGTCTCGGCCCACGGCAGGCCGGTGAGCGGCAGCGCGGCCAGCAGGCGCTTGAAGCGGTTCTTGACGTTGGCGACGACGACGGCCAGTTCCGGCGTCGTGAGACCCAGGCCGAGGGCCTTGCGGCGCTGCAGTTCCGTCTCGCTCGGCAGCTGTTCCAGCTCGCGCGACACGGCGCCGTCAAGCTCAAGGCTCGCGATCAGGGCGGCATAGCCGTCGACGACCGCGCTGTTGCTCTGCGCCTGCGCCTCGCGCACCAGCAGGTGCGTCTGCAGCGTGTTGTCGCGCAGGACCAGCTTCTCGATATCGCCCGTCATTTCGGTCAGCAGGCGGTTGCGCTCGCCCTCTTCCAGCTGGCCCGCGTTGACTTCGGTGTCGAGCCAGATCTTGACGTTGACTTCGTGGTCGGAGCAATCCACGCCGGCCGAGTTGTCGATCGCATCGGTGAAGATGCGGCCGCCGGCCAGCGCGAATTCGATGCGGCCGGCCTGGGTCGCGCCCAGGTTGCCGCCTTCCGCCACGACTTTTACGCGCAGCTCGTTGCCGTTGACGCGGATGTTGTCGTTGGCGCGGTCCTTCACCTGCGCGTGGGTCTCGTTCGACGCCTTGATGTAGGTGCCGATGCCGCCGTTGTAGAACAGGTCGACCGGTGCCAGCAGGATGCGGTGCATCAGTTCTTCCGGCGTGAGCGACGTCTCGGCGATGTCGAGCGCTTCACGCACCTGCGGCGACAGCTCGATGTGGCCGGTGCGCGGGAACACGCCGCCGCCTTCCGAGATCAGGTCCTTGTCGGAGTCTTCCAGGAACTACGTGGCAGCGCGAACATGCGCTTGCGCTCGTTGAACGAGACGACGACGTCCGGATTCGGGTCGAGGAAGATGTGGCGGTGGTCGAACGCGGCCAGCACCTTCAGCTGGCGCGACAGCAGCACGCCGTTGCCGAACACGTCGCCCGACATGTCGCCCACGCCGACCATCGTCACCGGGGTCGTGTTCATGTCGTGGCCCATCTCGTAGAAGTGGCGTTTCACCGCTTCGAACGCGCCCTTCGCCGTGATGCCCATCTTCTTGTGGTCGTAGCCGTTCGAACCGCCCGACGCGAACGCGTCGCCGAGCCAGAAACCGCGCGAGACGGCGATGCTGTTGGCGATGTCGGAGAACGTCGCGGTGCCCTTGTCGGCGGCCACCACGAGGTACGGGTCGTCCTGGTCGTAGCGCACGGTGTCGCCAGGGCGCGCTGATCTCGCCGCGCACGCGGTTGTCCGTCATTTCCAGCAGGCTCGCGATGAACAGGCGGTAGACGGCTTCGCCTTCGGCCGCGACGACGTCACGTGCGGCATCCTTCGGCATCCGCGGCTTGAAGGTTAATCTTCTACTACCGATCCGAAGCAGCAGCACCGGTGCTGCTGCTTCGGATCGGTAGTAGAAGATTAACCTTAGGTGCTGCTGCTTCGGATCGGTAGTAGAAGATTAACCTTAGGTGCTGCTGCTTCGGATCGGTAGTAGAAGATTAACCTTAGGTGCTGCTGCTTCGGATCGGTAGTAGAAGATTAACCTTAGGTGCTGCTGCTTCGGATCGGTAGTAGAAGATTAACCTTAGGTGCTGCTGCTTCGGATCGGTAGTAGAAGATTAACCTTAGGTGCTGCTGCTTCGGATCGGTAGTAGAAGATTAACCTTAGGTGCTGCTAGCTTCGGATCGGTAGTAGAAGATTAACCTTAGGTGCTGTTCTGATTCAAAGGTTCAGGTAGTCTAACCTTAGGTGCTGTTCTGATTCAAAGGTTCGGTTGTTTTAACCTTAGGTGCTGTTCTGATTCAAAGGTTAGAATGTTTTAACCTTAGGTGCTGTTCTGATTCAAAGGTTCGGTTGTTTTAACCTTAGGTGCTGTTCTGATTCAAAGGTTCGGTTGTTTTAACCTTAAGGTTAAAACAACCGAACCTTTGAATCAGAACAGCACCGGTGCTGTTCTGATTCAAAGGTTCGGTTGTTTTAACCTTAAGGTTAAAACGGAGGAGTTAGTTGGATGATCCAGCACCTGCGCTCGGCCACCGGCGCGCGTCCGGCAGGTAGCCGCCCGTGCGAGCACGCCGAGGTCGATGTTCGCTGGTCCAGATCCGAGGGCGGTCCCAGCGCGTTGCCCCGGCCGATGCCCACGTACGGCGTGCGGCCCCGCGTGTAGTCGATGCACGAACTCCGCCTTGTCCGGCGGCGCGACGTCGTCCAGTTGGCCACGTACGGCCGTCCCGACGTGCAGCCTTGCCGGCGGCGATCGGCCTCGCCTTCCGCGTCGCCCTTGTAGCCATCGGCGCGGAGTGACGGCCGCGCAGCGTCAGCGTGGCAGCTGCCGCCTTCGCTCAGGTACCAGTCGAACGGGCATATCGAACGTCAGCAGCGTTGCCCTTGAGGTCGTAGTCGACGAGGTCCCACGCCGCGCGTGAAGTTGTCGGCGGAGACGGTTGCACGTCGACGGCGTTCAGACGGCGTCCAGTCGGCACGACGCCGTCGGCACCACTGGCGCCGGCTCCACGCCGTGCCGACGGAGACCTGTCGGACGGCCGGACGACGTCAATGAACGCCGCGACGTCCCGTCACCCGAACCTACGTCGATGCGACCACAAGAACGCGCTGACCATTGCCCGGATGGCCGAGCAAGCCGGCATCGCCGACGCCGACGCTGCACGGCCGCACCCGCGCCGATGGCTACAAGGGCGACGCGGAATACGACACCATCGCCGCCGTCAAGGCTGCCGTCGGCATTCCCGTCGTGGCCAACGGCGACATCACGACGCCGGACAAGGCGAAGTCGCGCATCGACTACCGGGGGCCGACGCCGTCATGATCGGCCGCGCCGCCCAGGGACGCCCCTGGATCTGCCGCGACATCGACCTCCGCGCACCGGGGCTATCCGACGGCGCTCTGGCGGCACAGGTGCTGGATCATCCAACTAACTCCTCCGTTTTAACCTTAGCAATACGCAACTGAACCGAGTAGGCCACAA
>NZ_CDRNIL010000078.1:0-3061 GCF_977014125.1 Massilia phosphatilytica | reverse complement strand
TGTAACCTACTTCGTTCAGTTACGTATTGCTAAGGTTAAAACGGAGGAGTTAGTTGGATGATCCAGCACCTGTCACGAAGGCGCCGAGATCACGACCATCGAGGGCCTCGGCACGCCGCGGAAGCTGCATCCGCTGCAGGCCGCATTCGTCGAAGCACGGCGGCTACCAGTGCGGCTACTGCACGCCGGGCCAGATCTGCTCGGCCGTGGCGGCGCTCGATGAGCTGCGGCACGGCATCCCGAGCCACGTCAGCCCCGACCTGGGCGCGCAGCCGCTGCTGTCGCCCATCGAGCTGCGCGAACGCATGAGCGGGAACATCTGCCGCTGCGGCGCGTATTCGAACATCATCGATGCGATCACGGAAGTCGCCGGCGCCGCCGGCAAGGGAGAACCGGCATGAAGGCGTTCACCTACCAGCGCGTCGCTACTCCCGCCGAAGCGGCAGCGGCGGCCGCGCGCCAGCCGGGATCGCGCTTCATCGCCGGCGGCACCAATCTGCTCGATTTGATGAAGCTGGAAATCGAGACGCCGGCCCACCTCATCGACGTCAACGGCACGGGCCTCGACCGTATCGAGCCGACGCCGGACGGCGGCCTGCGCGTGGGCGCGCTCGTGCGCAACACCGACCTCGCGGCCGACATGCGCGTGCGGCGCGACTACGCCGTGCTGGCGCGCGCGCTGCTCGCGGGTGCGTCGCCCCAGTTGCGCAACAAGGCGACGACGGCCGGCAACCTGCTGCAGCGCACCCGCTGCTCGTATTTCTACGACACGAACCAGGCGTGCAACAAGCGCAAGCCGGGCAGCGGCTGCGCCGCGATCGGCAGCTACGCGCGGCCAGCTGGCCATCGTCGGCCACAGCGAAGCGTGCATCGCGACGCATCCGAGCGATATGGCCGTGGCGATGCAGTTGCTGGACGTGGGCGTGGAAACGGTGCGGCCGGACGGCACGGCGCGGCACGATTCCCATCGCCGACTTCTACCGCCTGCCGGGCGCCACGCCGCACATCGAGAACACGCTCGCGCCGGGTGAACTGATCACGCGCGGTCGCGCTGCCGAAACCCTTGGGCGGCAAGCACTATTACCACAAGGTGCGCGACCGCTCGTCGTACGCGTTCGCGCTGGTGGCCGTCGCCACCGTCGTGCAGGCGGACGGCAGCGGACGCGTGGCGCTGGGCGGCGTCGCGCACCGGCCGTGGCGCGTGCCGGCGGCGGAAAGCGCCATGCCGCAGGGCGCCAAAGCCGTCACCGACCAGCTGCTGGCGGGTGTGCGGGTCACGACCGACAACGCGTTCAAGGTCCCGCTGGTCCAGCGCACGCTGGCCGCCGTGCTGGCCGATGCGCGCAAGGCATGAGGAGCGAGCCATGAAATTCACGACACCCGCCACGACCAATCCCATCGACCGCCTGCAGGTGGTCGGCAGGCCGACCGACCGCATCGACGGTCCGTTCAAGACGACCGGCACGGCGACTTACGCCTACGAGCAGCACAAGGCGGCGCCGAACGCCGCCTATGGCTGGGTCGTCGGGGCCGCCATCGCCAAAGGGCGCATCACGAAGATCGACACGGCCGCCGCGCGCGCAGCGCCGGGCGTGATCGCCGTCGTCACGCACGAGAACGCGGGCAAGCTGGGGAAGGGGGACAAGAACACGGCCCGCCTGCTGGCCGGCCCCGACGTCCAGCATTATCACCAGGCGGTCGCCGTCGTCGTCGCCGAGACGTTCGAGGAGGCGCGCGCCGCGGCGAGCCTCGTGCGGGTCGACTATGCGCCCCAACATGGCGTGTACGACCTCGAGGCGGCGATGAACGCGGCCGGCCCCGCCGGCAAGCAGAAGGACAAGTCGACGACGAAGGTGGGCGACTTCGACAAGGCGTTCGCCACGGCGCCCGTCAGGCTGGACGCCGTCTACAAGACCCCGGACCAGACCCACGCGATGATGGAACCGCATGCGTCGCTCGCCGTGTGGGAAGGCGAGAAGCTCACCTTGTACACGTCGAACCAGATGATCCACTGGGGCGTGCAGGACATGGCGAAGACGCTGGGCATCCCGGAGCACGACGTGCGTGCTCGTTCTCGCCCTACATCGGCGGCGGCTTCGGGGGCAAGCTGTTCCTCCGCTCCGAGGCGCTGATGGCGGCGCTGGGCGCGAAGGCGGCCGGGCGGCCCGTGAAGGTGACGCTGCAGCGCGCGCTCATGATGAACAACACGACGCACCGGCCGGCGACGATCCAGCACATCCGCATCGGCGCCTCGGCGGGCTTGCCCCGAAGGCACCGCGCCGATGTGGGCGAAAGCCGCACGTCTCGGAATCTCCGCATCTCCGCCATGTCCTGCACGCCCAGTGGATCATCTCATTCAAGAACGTGTACGAGGTGAGCTTCTGCGCCTTCCCACACGGCGAGCGACGCATGGCCGGGTCTGGTGCGGGTATTGTAGACGGCGTCCAGCCTGACAGTGGCGAACGCTAGTCGGCCCGCCTTCGTCGTCGAGCTTGTCCTTCTTCTCTTGCCGCAGGCACCACGTCGTCGCCGCCTCGAGGTCGTACACGCCATGTTGGGGCGCCGTAGTCGATTCGCACGAGGCTCCGCCGCGGCGCGCGCCTCTGGAAGCCTCGGCGACGACGACGGCGACCGCCTGGTGATAATGCTGGACGTGAGCAGGCCAGCAGGCGGGCCGTGTTCTTGTCCCCCTTCCAGCTTGCCCGCGTTCTCGTGCGTGACGACGGCGATCGCGCCCGGCGCTGCGCGCGCAGCAGCCGTGTCGATCTTCGTGATGCGCCCTTTGGCGATGGCGGCCCCGACGACCCAGCCATAGGCGGCATTCGGCGCCGCCTGTGCTGCTCGTAGGCAACGTCGGCCGCTGCATCATCTTGAAAACGACCGTCGATGCGGTCGGTCGGCCTGCCGACCTGCAGGCGGTCGATGGGATTGGTCGTGGCGGTGTGTCGTGAATTTCATGGCTCGCTCCTCATGCCTTGCACATCGGCCGCACGGCGGCCAGCCGTACGGCCCGCGGGACCTTGAACGCGTTGTCGGTGGTTGACCCGCACACCACCACATG
>NZ_CDRNIL010000077.1:0-2966 GCF_977014125.1 Massilia phosphatilytica | reverse complement strand
TGCATCTACTCGTTCAGTTACGTATTGCTGACCGAAGCGGAGACATTCGGATGATCCAGCACCTCGTCGAACAGTTCTTCGTACGACAGGCGGCGCGGGATGATCTTCTGGTCGAGCGCCCAGTCGATCGCCAGCTCGATGCCCTTGCGGTTCGCCTCGTAGCCGATCGGCGGGAAGATCTTCGGGGACGCCGCCCTCGGTCAGTTCGCGGCTTTCCGACGACCATGCGGTGCAGCTCGCGCACGATGTCCGGACGCTGCTTCGACAGGTCCTGGTGCACGACGAACATGTGGTTGATCGGGACGACGCCTTCGCGCGCGAACCAGTCCTTCGCGGCTTCCTGCGCATTCGGCACGAGGGTGCGCACGCGCGGATCCTTCGGCATGTCTTCGCCCAGCAGGGCCGCGGCCAGTTCGCCGTCCAGCATCATCTGCGGGATCGACGAGCCTTTCGGCAGGCGTTCGCAGTTGGCCGGATCGCTGTACTCGGCCAGGTGGCCGTCGTTCAGGGTCATCCACGTCACCTTGTCGAGATCGACGCCGTACTCGTGGCGCAGGATGCCGCGGATCCACAGGGCAGTCGTCTGCGTGTACGTGCGCACGCCGACCTTCTTGCCCTCGATGTCTTTCGGGTTCAGGTGACCGAAGTCGCTATTGAAGCCCGCGCAGTGATGCTGGAAGCGGCCCGAAATGGGCGTCGGTAGCAGCACGTACGGCTTGTTGTAGGCCTTTGCCTGCAGGAATGTGACGATCGCCAGTTCGCCGGCATCGAACGCGTTTTCGCGCACCATCGCCTTGAAACCGTTGTGCGCCGGGGTGGGACCGCAGAAATCAAGGTTGACGATATCGGATTTGACACGGCCATCGCGCAGTGCCTTCGTGACCGCGTATTCGGCGAGGTTTACCTTCAGCGTCGGCACGCCGGTGTAGTCGGTTCCAGTTCCGTTGGTAGTCATGCTATATCTCCTGAACTTGTTAAATCAGAGCCGCACTTCGATCAGGGCCGGGCCCTGCGCGCGCGCCGAGTCGACCATCGCCTTGTGGAAGGCGTCGGCGCTGTCGACGGACACCGCCGGCACGCCCATGCTCTTCGCCATCGCGAGCCAGTCGATGCGCGGGCGGTCGATGTCGATCATCGCCATGGCCTGCGGGCCGGGGGCGCCGGCGCCCATGTTCGCGTACTCGGCCTTGAGGATCGCGTAGCTGTTGTTGGCGAAGATGATCGTCGTGACGTTCAGGCCTTCGCGCGCTTGCGTCCACAGCGACTGGATCGTGTACATGGCGCTGCCGTCGCCGACCATGCAGAACACGCGCCGGTCCGGGCAGGCCAGGGCCGCGCCGGTGGCGACCGGCGTGCCGTAGCCGATCGAGCCCCCCATATTGTTGATGAGGTCATGCGGCGCCGCGCCCACCGTGAGGCCCATCGTCTCGCGGCCCGTCGTCAGCGATTCGTCGACGAGGATGCAGTGTTCCGGCAGCGCGGCCGCCAGCGCGGCGGCGATGCTGGCCGGGTTCAGTGCGCCGGTCGGCACGATGGCTTCCGCGCGAGCCTGCAGGACCGGCGTCGCATCGGTAGCGCCCAGCGCGTCGAGCAGCATCTCGAAGGCGGCCGCGCTGTCCTCATCCTGTTCCGCCAGCGTGTGCACGCTCGTCCCCTCGGCTTTCAGCAGGCTCGGCTTGTCCGGGTAGCTGAAGAACGCGACCGGCTCGGTCGTCTCGACCGTGACGATGTGCTTGAACCCTTTCAGGAACTCGAGCGCCTGCGGTACCGCGTACGGGATCCGCTCCAGCGTGACGCGCCCCGCGCCGCGCTCGATGCGCGACGTGAAGAACTGCGTGGCGAGTCGGCACCCCGTCGCGGCCTTGATTCTGCCCGCCAGTGCGAGCGCGCGGCCGCGGGTCGCGTGGCCGGCCAGGATGAGGAGAGCCGGCTCGCCCGAGCGCAGCACCCGCGCGATGTGCTCGACGCGCTTGACGTCCGGCGCCTTCGGCTGCGCCGCCGCGTGCGGCGCGGCCGCGACGGGTTCTCCCGCGTCCTGCCACGACGCGTCGCCGGGCAGGATCAGCGTGGCGATCTTGTCCCGGCAGTTCGCTCGCGGCCTTGGCGATAGCGGTCGCCACGTCCCAGGCGACCGTGCGCGGCGAGTCCACCCTGCGCACCCAGTGCGAGAGCGGCCGCGCCAGCCCCTCGATGTCGGAGGTCAGCGGTGGATCGTATTTCAGGTGCGCGGCGCGAATGCTCGCCCACGATGTTGACCATGCCCGACGACGCGCGCTTGGCGTTGTGGATGTTGGCCAGGCCGTTCGCCAGGCCCGGGTCCCAGGTGCAGCAGCGTGGACGCCGGCGTGCCCTTCATGCGATAGTAGCCGTCCGCGGCGCCCGTGCAGACGCCTTCGAACAGGCACAGCACGCTGCGCATCTCTCGGGTTCTCCAGCGCTTTCAGGAAATGCATCTCGGACGTGCCGGGATTGGCGAAGCAGATGTCGACGCCCTGGTCGGTCGAGCGTCTGAGACGAGGCTTTCCGCGCCGTTCATCTCAATACCCTGCCAGTCTCGCGCGCCTGGCCGACCACGCCGTAGCTGCGCTGACGGCGCCGACATCAGGAAGCTGGTAGCCTTCCTGCAGCAGGCGCTCGTAATTCTTGCCCGTCACGTGCGGATTGCCGACGATGACGCTCGTGCTTGTGGCAGGTGTCGACGATCTTGCTGCATCGCCGTCCAGCACTTCCGGGTGCTCGTACTGGCGCGCCAGGCCCAGTTCCTGCGACAAATCGCCTTCGCCGATCAGGCAGAAGCCCACGCCCGGGACGTTCTGACAGCATGTCGTCCAGATTCTCGATCGCCTGGGTGCTTTCGATCATCAGCCCGACCAGCAATCTCGCCGTGCGGCGCCAGCGGCCAGACGTCAGCCTTGGCGAGGTGCTGGATCATCCAACTAATCCTTCGTTTTAACCTTAGCGAACGT
>NZ_CDRNIL010000076.1:0-4563 GCF_977014125.1 Massilia phosphatilytica | reverse complement strand
TGTCCTGCTTCGTTCAGTTACGTATTGCTAAGGTTAAAACGGAGGAGTTAGTTGGATGATCCAGCACCTTGTTCAGCAGCAGGCCGCTGGTGACGAACAGCCAGATCATGGATACCTGACAGCGGGATGCCGAACATGTCAGTTCACCGCGCCCAGCTGGCGCGTGACGCTCACGAACTGGTCGAGCTTCGCGAGCGCCGCGCCCGACGCGATCGCGGTGCGCGCGCGCTGCAGGCCGTCCTCGATGGACGCGGCCACGCCGGCCGCGTACAGCGCGGTGCCCGCGTTCAGCGCGACGATGTCGTGCGCCGGACCCGGTTCGCCGCGCAGCGCTTCCATGATCCTGGTCTTCGATTCGGCCGCGTCGGCCACCTTCAGGTTGCGGCTGGCGATCATCGCGAGGCCGTAGTCTTCCGGGTGGATCTCGTATTCGCGGATCTCGCCGTTGACCAGTTCACCGACCATCGTGCCGGCGCCCAGCGAGACTTCGTCCATGTTGTCGCGGCCCCAGACGACCAGCGCATGCTGGGCGCCGAGGCGTTGCAGCACGCGCACCTGGATGCCGACGAGGTCCGGGTGGAACACGCCCATCAGGATGTTCGGCGCGCCGGCCGGATTCGTCAGCGGTCCCAGGATGTTGAAGATGCTGCGCACGCCCATCTCGCGCCGGACCGCCGCGACATTCTTCATGGCGCTGTGATGGTTCGGCGCGAACATGAAGCCGATGCCGGTCTGCGCGATCGACTGGGCGATCTGCTCGGGTTTCAGGTCGATGTGGGCGCCCAGCGATTCGATCACGTCGGCGCTGCCGGACGACGACGACACGCTGCGTCCGCCGTGCTTGGCGACGCGCGCGCCGGCGGCGGCGGCGACGAACATCGACGCCGTCGAGATATTGAAAGTGTGCGCACCGTCGCCGCCGGTGCCGACGATGTCGACGAGGTGCGTCGTGTCGGCCATCGGGACCTTGGTCGAGAATTCGCGCATCACCTGGGCGGCGGCGGTGATCTCGCCGATGGTTTCCTTCTTCACGCGCAGGCCCATGGTCAGCGCGGCGACCATCGTCGGCGAGATCTCGCCGGACATGATTCTCCGGAAGAGATGCAGCATCTCGTCGTGGAAGATTTCGCGGTGTTCGATGCAGCGGAGGAGGGCTTCTTGAGGGGTGATCATGGCAGGTCCAGTTCTTGGAAATCGGTTGTCGCCACGCGGCCGTCGCACGTCGCCCCGCGCAGGCGGGGGCCCAATTACTGTGCGGCGTGCACATTAACTTGGGTTCCCGCCAAGGCGACCGGCCAGGTCGGGAACGACGTCGGCAAGCGTTCGGCTACGTTCAGCGCTCGAGGAAGTTCTTCAGCATCGCATGGCCGTGCTCCGACAGGATCGACTCGGGGTGGAACTGCACGCCCTCGATGTCGAATTCCTTGTGGCGCACGCCCATGATCTCGCCATCGTCCGTCCATGCCGTCACCTCCAGGCACGCCGGCAGCGACGCGCGCTCGATCGCCAGCGAGTGGTAGCGGATCACGGTGAAGGGGCTTGGCAGGCCCTTGAACACGCCTTCGCCGATGTGCGCGATCTTCGACGTCTTGCCGTGCATGACCTGCTTGGCGCGGATGATCCTGCCGCCGAACGCTTCGCCGATCGCCTGGTGGCCCAGGCACACGCCGAGGATCGGCTTCTTCCCTTTGAATTCGCGCAGCACGTCCACCGACACGCCGGCATCCTTCGGCGACTTCGGGCCCGGCGAGATGCAGATGCGGTCCGGGTTCAGGTCCGCGATCTGCTCGAGGGTGATCTCGTCGTTGCGCACGGTGTGCACATCCTCGCCCAGTTCGCCGAAGTACTGCACGATGTTGTAGGTGAACGAGTCGTAGTTGTCGATCATGAGCAGCATGTCAGATCTCCCCATCCAGTCCGTCTTGCACTTGCTCGGCCGCGCGCAGCACGGCGCGCGCCTTGTGTTCCGTTTCCAGCCATTCCATCTCGGGGATGGAATCGGCCACGATGCCCGCCGACGCCTGCACGTACAGGTTGCCGTCCTTGATGACGCCCGTGCGGATCGCGATCGCCACGTCCATCTCGCCGCCGAACGACAGGTAGCCGCAGGCGCCGCCGTAGATGCCGCGCATCACGGGTTCGAGCTCATCAATGACTTCCATCGCGCGCACTTTCGGCGCACCGGTCAGGGTGCCGGCCGGGAAGGTGGCGCGCAGCACGTCCAGGTTCGACATGCCGTCCTTCAGCGTGCCTTCCACGTTCGAGACGATGTGCTGCACGTGCGAGTACTTCTCGATCACCATCTGGTCCGTGACTTTCACGCTGCCCGTCCTGGCGATGCGGCCGATGTCGTTGCGGGCCAGGTCGATCAGCATCACATGTTCCGCCACTTCCTTCGGGTCGTGCAGCAGTTCGTGCGCCAGTTCGGCGTCGCGCTCCGGCGTCGAACCGCGCGGGCGGGTGCCGGCGATGGGACGCAGCGTGACCTTGCGGCCGACGGCGGCATCCTTCTCGTTGCGCACCAGGATCTCGGGCGAGGAGCCCACGATCTGCATGTCGCCGAAGTTGTAGTAGTACATGTACGGCGACGGGTTCAGCGAGCGCAGGGAGCGGTACAGCGACAGCGGCGAATCCACGTACGGCTTGCGGATGCGCTGGCCGATCTGCACCTGCATCAGGTCGCCCGCCATCACGTATTCTTTCGCGACGGCGACCGCCTTCAGGTAGTCTTCCTTGCTGAAGTCGCGCACGGCCTCGGTGCGCACGGAGCTCGACGTCACCGGCGCGTCCACGCTCCGGCGCAGCATCATGCGCAAGTCCTTCAGGCGCTGGCGGCTCTTGTTGTAGGCCTCGGGCTGGGACGGATCGGCATACACGATCAGGTACAGCTTGCCCGACAGGTTGTCGATCACCGCCAGCTCTTCCGTCACCATCAGCTGGATTTCCGGCAGGTCGAGTTCATCGCGCGGCGCCGTGTGCGCCAGCTTCTTCTCGATGTGGCGCACGGTGTCGTAGCCGAAGTAGCCGGCCAGGCCGCCGCAGAAGCGCGGCAGGCCGGGGCGCAGCGCGACCTTGAAGCGCGCCTGATAGGCCTCGATGAAGTCGAGCGGATTGCCTTCGTGCGTCTCGATGACTTCCCCGTTCTTCTCGACCGTCGTGACGTTGCCGCGCGTGCGCAGCAAGGTCTTCAGCCGGCAGGCCGATGAAGGAAGTAGCAGAACCGTTCGCCGCCGACCACCGACTCGAGCAGGAACGTGTTCTTGCCGGCGTCCTGGCTCTGGGCCAGCTTCAGGTACAGCGTGAGCGGGGTTTCGAGATCGGCAAATGCTTCCGCGATGCAGGGGAATACGGTTATAGCCTTGCGTGGCGAGCGATTTGAATTCGAGTTCGGTCATGCTTTTCTCCGGGCCGCCCGCAGGAAGGGGAACGGGCGGCGATTTCTTCAAAAAACCTGCCGGTTTCAATGTGCACGAGGCGTGCACCGGCAGCAATCAGCTTGGGTCAGTTGGACCAGGATTGCCAGCGTCGCCACAGCCAGGCCTCATGGGCACCGGTTGGGTTGACGATGTGCTTTGGCGAAAAACATGGAGTCGATGGTTTAGGAGTTGGCTTTGTTATGAGCGCTGATCAGTTCAGCCGCTTCAAGTAGCGAACCGACTATACCATCGGAATTAATAGTTTGCACAGGTTTTCCGTGGTTGTAGCCATACGGACCGACAGCGCCGAAGCAACCGGCCGCGCGCGCGGCTTCGGCGGGCATCGTGGCCGATTCCATCCCGAGATGGAATGGCTGGAAACGGAACACAAGGCGCGCGCCGTGCTGCGCGGCCGAGCAAGTGCAAGACGGACTGGATGGGGAGATCTGACATGCTGCTCATGATCGACAACTACGACTCGTTCACCTACAACATCGTGCAGTACTTCGGCGAACTGGGCGAGGATGTGCACACCGTGCGCAACGACGAGATCACCCTCGAGCAGATCGCGGACCTGAACCCGGACCGCATCTGCATCTCGCCGGGCCCGAAGTCGCCGAAGGATCGCGGCGTGTCGGTGGACGTGCTGCGCGAATTCGAAGGGAAGAAGC
This sequence comes from Massilia phosphatilytica, assembly GCF_977014125.1. Taxonomy (NCBI): domain Bacteria; kingdom Pseudomonadati; phylum Pseudomonadota; class Betaproteobacteria; order Burkholderiales; family Oxalobacteraceae; genus Massilia; species Massilia phosphatilytica. Next base: position 476 of record NZ_CDRNIL010000076.1, on the reverse strand, counting down.
CGATCCTCGGCGTGTGCCTGGGCCGCCGGCGATCGGCGAAGCGTTCGGCGGCAGGATCATCCGCGCCAAGCAGGTCATGCACGGCAAGACGTCGAAGATGCGCACATCGGCGAAGGCGTGTTCAAGGGCCTGCCAAGCCCCTTCACCGTGATCCGCTACCACTCGCTGGCGATCGAGCGCGCGTCGCTGCCGGCGTGCCTGGAGGTGACGGCATGGACGGACGATGGCGAGATCATGGGCGTGCGCCACAAGGAATTCGACATCGAGGGCGTGCAGTTCCGCCCCAGTCGATCCTGTCGGAGCACGGCCATGCGATGCTGAAGAACTTCCTCGAGCGCTGAACGTAGCCGAACGCTTGCAAGTCGTTCCCGACCTGGCCGGTCGCCTGGCGGGAACCCTGAGGTTGATGCCTGCACAGTCATTGGGAGGTGCTGGATCATCCAACTAACTCCTCCGTTTTAACCTTAGCAATACGT
>NZ_CDRNIL010000075.1:0-7335 GCF_977014125.1 Massilia phosphatilytica | reverse complement strand
TGTCCTGTACTTCGTTCAGTTACGTATTGCTAAGGTTAAAACGGAGGAGTTAGTTGGATGATCCAGCACCTAAGGTTAAAACGGAGGAGTTAGTTGGATGATCCAGCACCTGGTGGATGGCGCAACGGTTGAGCCACAGCAGACAGAGATTGAGTTTGGTCAAATTCCTACGGGTTTAGGCATATGCGCTGTATCCATGCGTCCAGCAAGGAAGAAATTGGGCGGGCTCATGTCTCTCGGGCCTCGGATAACACTGCCGCCCACCCAAATTGCGACTTCAAGTCCGGAGAACGCGACGGATTTCCGCTACCGGCCAAGCCAGTCGACCGTTGACACGAACCGGTCGCAGAGGCCCCGTTTCGGAAGATGCCCATACCCGCAGCGTCTGCGGTTTCCGCCCCAGATGATAGGCCGCGCATGCGGTATCGACATGGGTTCGCCGTTCGAGACTCAAGCGACGTAAAGCCTGCCCAGTGAGAGGAATACCCTACATGCTCATGTTGTGCAGCGCCCTGCTGTTGCTGATTCATTTATCGCTCCCGGAATTCAACGTCCAGCGACCGTTCCATCTCCAAAGGTCAGAACGATGTCGCACGAATACATACCCAAAACTGCCGGGATGAGGGATCCCAACATCAAAACATTGGTTTCGTATCGCCGCCCTCATTTGGCATTACGACGATACGGAGGTGCCTTGGGCACCAATGGTCCGCTCCCAGCCAAGCCAGAACTCTCTCGCTGTCCGGCGTAGCGCTTCCTGCCGACAGACAGGTCATCCGTGGCGCTAGCACGGATTTATTTCTCTTTTGTGGTGGGGATATGATGTCGGCAGTCGGCCCGCCGTCGTCCTGGCCGACAGCTTCGGTGCAACCGATCAGTAGTTTTGTCTTCGATGACTTGGAAACGACGACGAGCTTGAACTATTGCCTTGCAGAGCAAACCGTCGCGATGAGTTCGATTCGGCCGATCCGTCATCCCACTTGCTGAGAGCAGAAACCGGTAGGCCAACGAGGGCGAAAAGAAGAGCGCTACGCCAAAAGGCGAGACTTGTAGCCCACCGACAGTGATGGGCAATTTGCATGGATGCTTCACTTTAGAAAAGTGAAGGCTTGAGTAAAGTTCCGCAGAGCGAGCCTAAATGGTAGAGCATGAAAAATTCCATGTCAACAACCATCAATGCATTGATGCAACTACATCGCCGAGTGCGGCCATCTGGTTGTTCTCACTGAGACCGTTCTGAGCGCGATGGACAATTCCAGGCCAACTCTGGGTTTCTGCCAGATTAGCCTTGTGAATGCAGCGCCAGAGCTCTCGCGATCAAAGCCTAATCTCGCCATACACTTTCTCCCTTTGGAACAAGCATCCAAGACATCGAGGGTATCACTTTGCCAGTGCCTGCATGGGAGCGCTAGCCGCTGCCAAAGTGCCCTACAGTAAGATACATTGCTCACCAGAAAATTTATGTGTTATCATGCTCGCGCCGCTCAGCGGCAAATGCCCCCTTCGCTAGGCATCTGGCCTTAGCAACAATCTTCGACTCGACCGCCTGAGGCCTTCCATGGGCTTCGTCCGCGCGTCATCGCAATCATCCCTTGAGCCACTCGCCCACTACGAGTAGGCCTTCATCGTTGTCATCCTCGGCAACTCGTCTGCCGCGAAACTCTTCCTTCAAATTTTCCTGCGCCTAGCGTAATCGCCCGTGATCGGCTCCACGGCTTGGTTATCTGCTCGAACGCACAACAAATTACCCGCAGTGCGACCGGGCTGAAGATGAGTTTGCCTCTTCTAGTCGCACACAGCTGTAGTCCCGTTTCGAGCCTGGACGCACATAGTCGACGAGGAAGATATGTCCCTTACCCCAGACGAATTACGCCAGCTTGCGGTCACGTTCCCGCGAGCACACGCTGCTCAGATCAACGCGAAAGCCGCAAAGTATGGCCTTTCCAGCGAGGATGTTAGGCAGGAGCTCAGCCTCATCTGCATGGAAAAAGGCGCCGAGTTCGACCCATCCAAGGGCCTCCTACCCCAGTTCCTATTCGGCCATTTGGAGAAAAGACTGCGCCGGCAATTGGGTGCTCACACCTTCGCTATTTCACTCGACCGTGTGGACGCTCTCGATGAAAGCACACGTGCGCTCATCGAGAATCTGACTATTCTGGCCGACAACGACAGCGAACTAGCGTGCCTGTCCACTCCTGACCAGCCTGGTGTAGCCAAAATCCTCTCGGTCGCGCGGTTTGCGAGCGGCAAGTCGAGCTCAGACCTTGCTCGTCTTCTCGGAGTCACCCCACGCCGTATACGACAGATTCTTCAGGAACTTCGGGAAGAACAAGCGACCTCGAATCAATTTGAACTCTCTCTCGAGGAGGGCCGCTAACCATGGCATGGCGCGACGAGAAATATGCGGACCTGAGTAACGAAGGCAAGAAAGTAGTGGCCGTCCGCTCCGACTGGGCCAGGGAATTAGGACAGACGACAGCAGCGTGGTTGGCGCAAGCGCTATTTGCACAACGACAGGCCGGGGCTGGACGATGGTGGTTCAAGAAGCTATTAGCCGAACGCGATCAGGACAATCGGATGATCCCTCCGCAAAGCGCGATTGAACACAGCTTCGAATATGAGACCGGCCTTACCCGATCACAACAAGAGACAGCACGGAAGATTTTGCGAAAACTCGGCATTCTTAGCGAGAGGCGCTTCCGTTGGCAGCGTCGCCTCGAATACATGATCAACCTGGATCGCTTGTGCGAAGTTGCAAGCGAATGGGCTCATGCGGAACGCGCTGCAGTGCGCTCCGGAGCGCAAGACCGCGCTCTCTTGGGCGGCGAATCCAACGCACAAGAGAGCGAAATTCCGCTTTCTAGTACAGAGAGTATTCAGAATTTTAAAAAAAGCAGCAGAGATACTTCCGAAAACATTCCTAACTCGCGCCCCCTCAAAAATTTGAGCGCAAGCCGTCCAGAGTATCGCTACAGCGCGGTGAAAAGAAAAAAACATACGGTCGAACCAAGTGGAATTCACTGCTGGACTGACGATGATCGTGGGTTGGCAAGCTCATTGTTGGAACAACATGGCGAAGAAAAGGTGCGAGATGCCGTCATGAAGGTCGAGGAATCGGGCGGAGATCCGTATCCATTAAGAGTGCGCAAACTACTATCCAATCCAAAAGTTTCAACAGCGATTGATCAAACATCCGAATTTATTCGCAAACACGATATTGACAAGAGCACGAAAAAAAACCGCGCAGCTGGTCGGAAAGCCATGCAGATGTTATCGGATAACGAACGGGAAGCGTTTATACCAATCTATATCGCGCAACTCGGCCCGAATCAAAAGACGAGCTTCGATCCCTCAACCCGTAAATTTCTCAATCGAGGCGAGAAGCTGCAGTACGACCGTTGGCTAGAGAAGCGATTAACGCTTGGCCAGCAGCATTGCGCCTAGCACGAACATTGGAATCAATAGGTGCGAAGTCCACCGAACACTCAGGATGTCAGTCTGCGTTTCCATCGGCGATATGCGTGCTTTAAACAAATGAGGCCAACCTGCCTACGCAGGTTCGTAGCTGCACAGCTTACGTTGCAACTGCCGTGAACTTTCTTTGCGCAGGCGGCGCCATCATGCTTAACCGGTACCGATGTCCAGTCTCGGCATCGGCCGTCCGTCTCAGCTGGAACAACTACACCTGCATCTTTCGTTCTATCCACTCCTCTAAATCGGAGCGACGGTAGCGGACTGCCGCGCCAATTCGCAAGTAAGGAATTCCGACCGAGCTGTTCGAAATACGATCTCGACGGAGAAAGTGAGTGCTTATCGCGAGCAGTTGTGCCGCTTCGCGTTCCGTAAGCAAAAGCTTTTCTTGATCTTCCATTTTATCTTCCATTGGTCTTCTCCAAGATGCCTCAATCTTTATCACGACAAGAGGAAGCGGCCTCGACTTGCGTCGAGAAGTTCTGCATTTAAGATTGATCTTGTAGTGACCACGCGTTATTCAACAACACATCAAAGGCGCAATCCAATGAAGACCAAAATGATCTCGAATGAAACCATCTTTACCATGAACTGGGCAGAGCACGATCCACGCTCCGTGAAGGCAAGCCTTAATGGCAAAGGTGACGGCCGGGTGCTGTGGTGGAAAATCAACCAGCGCATTCACCAGTTGGTCAGCCCGAAAAAAACGCTGGAAGAGATCATGTTTTCCTTTCACTCGCGTCGTCACGCCATCACGCTCTTCATCCTCGATTTTCGGCTCGAGGTGAATCGGGTAGCGGCAATTATTCGCTCCGAAGGATTGGTAGCGGGCATCCGAAACGCCGCCTGTGCTACCGGCAACCACCTCCATCGCTAACGATTGGGATGCAACGGAAAAGTTTTCGCGGTGTGCTCATCGAACCCAGCGCCGCGCAAACAGAAGATCATCCTGATCATAGAACCAACATCTCGGCCAACATTAGGGACTCAAAATGAAAGAATTCATTGATCACTTAAAGAAAGTGGCAATCCAAGACTTCCGCGACTTCTTTGCACCGTATGTCTTTTTAATTCGTTCCATTCGGTCGTTGGCCTCGACGATATCCCGCGGCATCAAATCGCGGTGGAATCGCAACAAGAAGGGCGACCAATAACACAAGCGTGGATTCTGGGCAGGGCTTGAAACGACGTCTCTGCCCAGCTTGCTCGGCTGTCCCGCAAGCTTGCGCGCAGCGAAAAGCATGATCTACTGATCTTGGAACCATCTCTTAAAGGCCCCAAACGTGAGCTTTGAATTCAACCCGGACGATACGTTCGACAAATACCCAAACCCCTATCGGTTTGAAAACATTTTTCTGGCCACCGGGGCAGCCGCCGCGCTCGCCGGCGGCATTGCAGCCATCATTCACGCGCGAGAATTTTTCAGGGTCCACGAGGACAGGGTTGCCTTGATCGCGGTCGCTGTAGCGACGCTCGTACTGGTCTTGCCGTCAAACTGCTCATTCAGGCACGTCAAATGCGCTCTCCTCGTCGCAAATTCCCCCGCGGCTTGGCTGGCGAGTTGCACTGATAAAGGCAAGGAGCCGGCAAGATCCTGGACGCTCGCCACGAGCAATCGAATTCCCCGAGCCCAGGGGCGCCCTGATGGCGTGACGCCGAGTGAAAGGAAACATATCTTTGCGTTTTTCGGGCTGACCAGTGAATCCCGACCGGCCGTCACCTTGCAACTGCTCACGGAGCATGATGTGCTCTGCCGTTATGTAAAGAGTTCATTCAGATCGTCTTCATTGGATTGCGCCTTTGATGTGTTGTTGAATAACGCGTGGTCACTACAAGATCAATCTTAAATGCAGAACTTCTCGACGCAAGTGGAGCCACTTGCTTCTTGTCGTGATAAAGATTGAGGCATCTTGGAGAAGACCAATGGAATAAATTGGAAGATCAAGAAAAGCTTTTGCTTACGGAACGCGAAGCGGCACAACTGCTCGCGATACACACTCACTTCTCCCGTCGAGATCGTATTTCGAAGCTCGTCGGAATTCCTTACTTGGAGTTGGCGCGGCAATCCGTACCGTCGCTCGACTGAGGATGGATAAGACGAAAAGCCAGGTGTCGTTTTCCAGCTAGACGGACGGCCGATGCCCGAGACTGGACATCGGTACGGTTGAGCGTCATGGCGCCGCCTGCGCAAGAAAGCCACGGCGTGCGACGCTGAGCTGTGCGCTACGAACCTGCGTCAGGCAGGTTGGCCTCATTTGTTTAAAGCACGCATATCGCCAATGAAACGCAGACTGACATCCTGAGTGTTCGGTGGACTTCGCACCTATTGATTCCAATGTTCGTGCTAGGCGCGATGCTGTCGGCCAAGCGTTAATCGGCTTCTCTAGCCAACAGCGGTGCGTACTGCAGCCTTTCTCGCCTCGATTGAGAAATTTACGGGTTGAGGGATCGAAGCTCGTCTTTTGATTCGGGCCGAGTTGCGCGATATAGATTGGTATAAACGCTTCCCGTTCGTTTATCCGATAACATCTGCATGGCTTTCCGACCAGCTGCGCGGTTTTTTTTCGTGCTCTTGTCAATATGCGTGTTTGCGAATAAATTCGGATGTTTGATCAATCGCTGTTGAAACTTTTCGGATTGGATAGTAGTTTGCGCACTCTTAATGGATACGGATCTGCCGCCGATTCCTCGACCTTCATGACGGCATCTCGCACCTTTTCTTCGCCATGTTGTTCCGACAATCAGCTTGCCAACCCACGATCAGATCGTCAGTCCAGCAGTGAATTCCGCTTGGTTCGACCGTATGTTTTTTTCTTTTCACCGCGCTGTAGCGATACTCTGGACGGCTTGCGCTCAAATTTTTGAGGGGGCGCGAGTTGAGATGTTTTGGAAGTATCTCTGCTGCTTTTTTTAAAATTCTGAATACTCTCTGTACTAGAAAGCGGAATTTCGCTCTCTTGTGCGTTGGATTCGCCGCCCAAGACGCGGTCTTGCGCTCCGGAGCGCACTGCAGCGCGTTCCGCATGAGCCCATTCGCTTGCAACTTCGCACAAGCGATCCAGGTTGATCATGTATTCGAGGCGACGCTGTCCAAGCGGAAGCGCCTCTCGCTAAGAATGCCGAGTTTTCGCAAAATCTTCGTGCTGTGCTCTTGTTGTGATCGGGTAAGGCCGGTCTCATATTCGAAGCTGTGTTCAATCGCGCTTTGCGGAGGGTGCGTCCGAATTGTCCTTGATCGCGTTCGGCTAATAGCTTCTTGAACCGCCATCGTCCAGCCCCGGCCTGTGCGTTGTGCGAATAGCGGCTTGCGCCGACCGCGCTGCTGTCGGTCTGTACTGCTAATTCCCTGGCCCGTCGGAGCGGACAGCCACTCTTTCTTGCCTTCGTTACTCAGGTCCGCATATTTCTCGTCGCGCCATGCCATGGTTAGCGGCCCTCCTCGAGAGAGTTCAAATTGATTCGAGGTCGCCTTGTTTCTTCCCGAAGTTCCTGAAGAGATCTGTGACGCAGTGGGTGGCTCCGAGAAAGACGAGCAAGGTCTGAGCTCGAGCTTGCCGCTCGCAAACCGCGCGACCGGAGAAGGATTTTGGCTACACCAGGCTGGTCAGTGGCAGGGCGGCGGCTGGCCCGCTGTTCGTTGTCGCCCAGAATAGTCGGATTCTCAATCAGCGCACAGTGTGCTTTGCGGTCGAGACATCCACACGTCGAGTGAAATACGGTGTGAGCACCCAATTGCCGGCGCATCTTGTCTCCAAATGGCCGAATAAGGAACTGGGGAGGTGCTGGATGATCCAACTAACTCCTCCGTTTTAACCTTAGGTGCTGGATCATCCAACTAACTCCTCGTTTTAACCTTAGCAATAC
>NZ_CDRNIL010000074.1:0-4270 GCF_977014125.1 Massilia phosphatilytica | reverse complement strand
TGTTCCTTCGTTCAGTTACGTATTGCTAAGGTTAAAACGGAGGAGTTAGTTGGATGATCCAGCACCTGATGCCGTTGCCCGTCAAGGCGGCGATGCGCGCCATGTCGAAGGTGATGACCACGATGGCGTATCACATTTAATGAGCCGGCGTGACGCAGGCGTCACGCGTGGGCACGGGGTGCCTACGCCGGCTGCGCCCACCCTATGCCGCCACGACAATCAACCCTCGACGATCTCGAACGAATGCGTGATCTCGGCCGTCTTGGCCAGCATGATCGACGCCGAGCAGTATTTGTCATGCGACAGGTTGACGGCCCGCTCGACGGTCGCCGGCTTGAGGTCGCGGCCCGTGACGATGAAGTGGAAGTGGATCTTGGTGAACACCTTCGGATCCGTCTCGGCGCGTTCGGCCTTGAGCGTGACGTCGCAGCCGCGCACGTCTTCGCGGCTGCGCTTGAGGATCAGCACGACGTCGTAGGCGGTGCATCCACCGGTACCCAGCAGCACCATTTCCATTGGGCGCGGCGCCAGGTTGTGGCCGCCGCCCTCGGGGGCGCCATCCCATGTTGACCAGGTGCAGGCCGGAGCCGGTCTCGGCCCGGAAGCTCATCCCGGACGGTCCGTTCCAGCTGACTTTGACTTCCATCGAATTCTCCGCTTGAGTGTGTGTTGACGAGGGCGTCCATTCTAAGCCAGCGCGGCGCACCGTGCTCGCCTGGTCGCATTCCATCGTTCAGACAGCCAGCACGTAGCGCTCGCTCTTCATGCGCCAGGCGGCGAACGCGACGGCCCCCCACGCCGCCACGCCTGAACACAGGAACGTCAGCACGAACGGCAGGAAGCCGATGTCGCCGCCCTTGGCCGTCTCGCGCAGCAAGGTCTGGTTCGACAGCATCGGCACGAGGTACATCCACGACGCCGTCTTCAGCTCCAGCATCGACACCGCGAGCCCCGGCAGCATCGGCACCAGCATCACGATCGACAGCACGCTCTGCGCTTCCTTGAACGAGCGCGCGTTCATCGCCACCGCGATCTGCATGGCGGCCGCGAACAGCGACAGCGGCACGGACGCGAGGCACACGAGCAGCAGCCGCCCCCAGCCCACGCGCCAGCTCATGCCGATTTCTTCCAGCGGCATCCACGACAGGATGCCGTGCGCCAGCATCAGCTCCAGCGTGATGCCGATGACGGCCAGCGCGGCGGCGGCCAGCCATTTGCCGGCGACGAGTTCCCACGTGCGCACGGGCTGCGCCATCAGCACTTCGAGCGAGCGGCGTTCGCGCTCGCCCGCCGTGGAATCCACCGCCGCCGACAGGCCGCAGATGAACGCGGGGAAGAACAGGAAGCCGAGGACGCCGCCGATGACGCCGGCCGAGCGCGCGGCCGTGGTGCCCGTGTCGTAGCGCTGCACCTGCACGGGCGACAGCGCGGCCGGCGACACGCCGTGCGCCAGCAGGCGCGCGCTGGCGACGTTGGCGCCGTAGGCGTTCAGCACGTCCTCGACGTCGCGCCGCCCGTCCTGCTCCGTCGACGAATCGAACCGCAAGCTCGATGCGCGCCGGCCGCATCGCTTCGTAGTCGCTGGCGTACTTGCCGGGCAGGCGCAAAACGGCGGCCGCCTTGCGCGCGCGCAGCAGCTCGCCGATGGCCGCTTCGTCCAGCGGCGGCGTGTCGTGGATGGTGATGTTCTTCTGCTTCAGCTGGGCCATCAGGGTGGGCGCCTGCGCACCGCCGATCACGGCCAGCACGATGCCTTCGCGCTCGGGCCGCGTGGCGCGCTCGATCAGCTGGTGCAGCAGGACGCCCAGCAGCACCGGATACATCAGCGTGAACAGGGCCAGCAGGCCGAGCGAGCGCTTGTCGCGCAGCGATTCCTTGAACTCTTTGCGGAACACCACGAGGAATCTGGATTTCATGCGACGATCCCCTCGTCGGTGCCGACCAGGCGCACGAAGGCGTCTTCCAGGTTGGCGATGCCGGTGCGCCGGCACAGGTCGGCCGGCGTGCCCTGCGCCACGGTGTGGCCCTTGGCGATGACGATCACGTCGTCGCACAAATGGCTCACTTCCTGCATCACGTGCGTGGCCATCACGACGCAGCAGCCCTGCGCGCGCAGCGCGGACAGCGCGTGGCGCACGGCGCGCGTGCTCATCACGTCCAGGCCGCGCGTGGGCTCGTCCAGCAGCAGATGGCGCGGGCGGTGCAGCAGCGCGCGCGCGAGGGCGACCTTGATGCGCTGGCCCTGCGAAAAGCCCTTGCTGCGGCGTTCCAGGATGTCGTCCATCGCGAGCATCTCCGAGACCTCGTCGATGCGCTGGCGCAGGTCGCCGTCCTCCATGCCGTTCAGCTCCCCGAAATACGTGAGGTATTCGCGCGTCGACAGGCGCTCGTACAGTCCGAACTGGTCGGTCAGGAAGCCGATGTTGGCGCGTACGGCGAGCGGATCGCGTTCCGGGTCGACGCCGTCCACCAGAATGGTGCCGTGGTCGCGTTTCAGCATGCCGACGAGGGTGCGCAGCAGGGTCGTCTTGCCGGCGCCGTTGGGGCCCAGCAGGGCGGTGATGTTGCCGTCGCGCGCCGTGAAGCTGACGCCTCCCAGCGCCTGCACGGCGCCGAACTGTTTGCGGACTTCGTGTGCTTCGATCATGGGCTTGGGATTCGTCAGGGTTGCGGGCCGGCGCTGCCGAGCTGGAAGGTCGGTGCCGGGATCTCGTTCAGGCAGGCGCCGTCGACCTTGGCCTCGGGCCGGTCGAGGAAGGCGCGCAGCAGGCGCGGCGCGCAGCCCAGTTGCGACACGCCGTGGCCGACGTTGGGCGCCGTCAGCAGCTGCGCGCGGTCCATGAAGCGTGCGGCGTCCTGGGCGCGGCGCGGCGGCGTGACGGGGTCGAGGGCGCCCGACAGCAGCAGCACCGGCGCGGCGATGCGCGTTGGTGCGGCGTACGGCACGGCCGGCACGTGCATCGCGCGGCACAGCCCCTTGAGGCGGTCGGCCAGGGTGCGCGTCAGTGGACTCGCATCGGCGGCCGCCAGGGCGGGCGTGAAGCGCGGCATGTCCTCGGCACAGACGACGGCCAGGTGCAGCAGCGTGGCCGGCGCGCCTTCGGCGGCGAAGTCGGCGGCCAGGTTGCGGCGGGCGACGAACGGCTGCCAGCGGCCCGCGCTGGCGCTGTGCACGAGGAAGGGCAGGCGGCGCGCGTCGGCCGGCGAATACAGCATGTTGCGCACGGTGTCGAGCAGGCGCGCGCTCGTCATCGTGACGTCGACCTGGCGCGCCGTGCGCGGGTCGGGCAGGTTCAGCGTCAGCGCTCCGGCATCGAGCCTGGCGACGAGGGCGTCGAATTCGCCGCGCAGGTTCGGGTAGGCGCGGGCGCACGCGGCATCGCTGGCGCACTGCGCGAACAACTCGTCGAGCGCGGCCCTGGGCGTCACGGCCACCGGCCGGGATCACCTGGTCGGGCGCGGCCACGGCGTCCAACGTGAGCGTGCGCACGCCGGCCGGATAGGCGCGCGCGCATACGCCTGCGCGAGGCGGGTGCCATACGAGCCGCCCCACGGGTCGATGCGTCCGAACCCCAGTGCGCGGCGCACGGCTTCGATGTCGCGCGCGGCGGCGGCCGTCGTGTAGGCGGCAAACGGGGCTTTGCTGGCCGCGATGCAGCGGCGCAGGACGGCGTCCGCCTCCAGATCGCTGAGCTGCGCATCCTGGTCGCTGTCGGACGGGCAGTCGAGCTTGCCGGACAGGCCCGTGCCGCGCTGGTCGATGAACACGATGTCGCGCGTGGCGCGCACGCGCCACGCATGGACGAGGTCTCGGAGATGCTCGCGATGGACGACATCCTGGAACGCCGCAGCAAGGGCTTCGCAGGGCCAGCGCATCAAGGTCGCCCTCGCGCGCGCGCTGCTCGCCGCCCGCGCCATCTGCTGCTGGACGAGCCCACGCGCACGTGATGAGCACGCGCCACGCGCTGCCCGCGCTGCGCGCGCACTGTCGTGATGGCCACGCACGTGATGCAGGAAGTGGGCCGTGCGTCATCGCCAAGGGCCACACCGTGGCGCGCAGGGCACACCGGCCGACCTGTGCCGGCGCACCGGCATGGCCAACCTGGAAGCGCCTTCCTGCGCCTCGGTCGCACGACGAGGGGATCGTCGCATGAAATGCAACCTCGTGGTGTTCGCAAAGAGTTCAAGGAATCGCTGCGCGACAAGCGCTCGCTCAGCCTGCTGGCCTGTTCACGCTGATTGGGTGCTGGAATATCCGACTAACTCCCTC
>NZ_CDRNIL010000073.1:0-2604 GCF_977014125.1 Massilia phosphatilytica | reverse complement strand
GTGGCCTACTTCGTTCAGTTGCGTATTGCTAAGGTTAAAACGGAGGAGTTAGTTGGATGATCCAGCACCTACAGCGACATCTTGGCGACGCCGGATTCCGCGACGATCCGGTCGATGCCGGTGGCGCGCAAACCGTCGCGGTAGAACAGGCGTTTGGCCGTGTCGAGGATGCGGTCGCGTGCGGAAGGATGGGCCATGGTCGTGATCGGGTCGGAATGCGGGACGCCATTATACGATACAGACCTGTCTAGCTCAACTAACAGGATGGATAGGCCACATGGGACCGGAATCGCATACGATACAGACCTGTCTACATCAATTCACGAAAGGAATCGCCATGTCCGAACCCCGCCCACCCTTCCCGCCGTTCACCCGCGAAACGGCGATCCAGAAAGTCCGCCTCGCGGAAGACGGCTGGAACAGCCGCGATCCGGAAAAAGTCGCGCTGGCGTACACGCCGGACAGTCTATTGGCGCAACCGCGCGGAATTCGTCGAGGGCCGCGACCAGATCGTGCAGTTCCTCGACCGCAAATGGAAAAAGGAACTGGACTACCGCCTGATCAAGGAACTCTGGGCCGTGGACGGCAACCGCATCGCCGTGCGCTACGCCTACGAATGGCACGACGATTCCGGCAACTGGTTCCGCACGTTCGGCAACGAGAACTGGGAATTCGACGAACACGGCCTGATGCAGCGGCGCTACGCTTGCCTGAACGACATGCCGATCAAGGCATCCGAGCGCAAATATCACTGGCCGCTGGGACGGCGGCCGGACGATCACCCGGGATTGTCCGACCTGGGCCTGTGAATCGTCCGGTTACTGGATGACGCCGCAGGCGATGCGTTCGCCGCCGCCGCCCAGCGGCTTCGGTTGATCCGAGAAATTATCGCCGCCGGCGTGGATCATGAGCGCCCTGCCCTTCACCTCGGACAGCCTGGTCAGGCGCGGCGCCGTCACCGCCGTGCTGGCCCCGCCGTTGTCCGACACCACGAGCGCCGGCAGATCTCCCAGGTGGCCGTCGCCGGACGGGCCGGCATGGTGTTTCGATGTCGCCGGGTCGAGGTGCCCGCCGGCCGCACCGGCCGCGACCTTTTTCCCATCCTTCTCGTTGACGCCGCAACTGGCGATTTCGTGCACGTGGAAGCCATGCGCGCCCGGCGGCAGGCTCGTCAGATTGGGGGTGAACACGAGGCCGTTCGCGGATTCGGTGACCGTCACGCTGCCGATCATCTTGCCGGTGCCGTCGGCGCTCACCAGGGTCATCGGGGCGTGCAACTGGTCGGCGGCCTGGACGCCGGCCGCTGCGGTGAGCGCACATGCGAGTGCGATGAGCGATTTCAAAGTCATGCCGTCTCCTTTGGGTTCTTTCAGGTTGGGAATGTGTCGCGGGGATAGTGTATTCGATAAAAATTGATCAAGGTGAACGGGATCGGAAGCTTGAGGTGACGCAACAAAGATCGCGGGCTCTGCGGGAACAATGGCGGGTCGGTGGCTGCTGCCACGACGGTGAGGAGACATCATGCTTGACCCCGCACGACCGGACCTGCCGGCGATCGACGCCTGGCTCAGGACGCCGGGGCAATCCGTCGAGCAGCGCTTCGCGGACGTGATGGCGCGGGTCAAGTCTCGGCTGCGGCGGGACTGACGGCCAGGACGTCATCGGTCGCGCGCACGTCGGCATACTCGCCGTGCAGGTTCGCCAGCGCCATCAGGTGGACGTCCTCGGCGCTGCGCAGCGTGCCGCCGAAGTCCGCCTTGTCGAAGGTAAAGCAGGCATCCGCCGCGACGATGGTCGAAAACCCCAGGTTGCCGGCCGTGCGCGCCGTCGCCTCGACGGAATTGTTCGTGCTCACGCCGGCAATGACGACGTGGCGGATACCGCGCGCATGCAGCCAACGTTCCAGCCCGGTATTGATGAAGGCATCCGGCACGTTCTTTTCGACGACGTGTTCGTCGAATTCCAGTTCTCGTTGCCGAACGTGCGGAACCAGTTGCCGGAATCGTCGTGCCATTCGTAGGCGTAGCGCACGGCGATGCGGTTGCCGTCCACGGCCCAGAGTTCCTTGATCAGGCGGTAGTCCAGTTCCTTTCCATTTGCGGTCGAGGAACTGCACGATCTGGTCGCGGCCCTCGACGAATTCCGCGCGGTTGCGCCAATGACTGTCCGGCGTGTACGCGAGCGCGACTTTTTCCGGATCGCGGCTGTTCCAGCCGTCTTCCGCGAGGCGGACTTTCTGGATCGCCGTTTCGCGGGTGAACGGCGGGAAGGGTGGGCGGGGTTCGGACATGGCGATTCCTTTCGTGAATTGATGTAGACAGGTCTGTATCGTATGCGATTCCGGTCCCATGTGGCCTATCCATCCTGTTAGTTGAGCTAGACAGGTCTGTATCGTATAATGGCGTCCGCATTCCGACCCGATCACGACCATGGCCCATCCTTCCGCACGCGACCGCATCCTCGACACGGCCAAACGCCTGTTCTACCGCGACGGTTTGCGCGCCACCGGCATCGACCGGATCGTCGCGGAATCCGGCGTCGCCGAGATCTAGCTGTCAGGTGCTGGATCATCCAACTAACTCCTCTGTTTGCAACCTAGCAAAC
>NZ_CDRNIL010000072.1:0-4553 GCF_977014125.1 Massilia phosphatilytica | reverse complement strand
TGTCCTGCTTGGTTCAGATTACGTATTGCTGAAAGGTTAAAACGGAGGAGTTGAGCTGGATGATCCAGCACTGCCCACGGCACCGCGATCGCATCGCCGGCCAGCGCCGTGTAGCCCACGTTCAGCACGCAGGCCCCCGCCATCGTGACGAAGCCGATGGCGCGCATGCGCGCGGGCGCCACGCGCGTCGCGCGCTTGCCGCCCCAGGCCGAGCCGATCACCATGCCGCTGATCAGCGGGATGAACATCCACGCGAACGCCGTTTCCGGCAGGTGCAGAATCTCCATCACGAAGTTGGCGGCGGAGCCGATGTACAGCGACAGGCCGCCGAACGCGAGGCCCACGGACAGCGACAGCAGCAGGAACTGCGGATGCCCCAGCACCTTAAGGTAGTTGCGCGCGATGGCCACGCCGTGGAACGCGTGGCGCTTTTCGACCGGCAGGCTTTCCGGCAGCAGGCGCCAGGTCGCCAGCAACATCACGGTACCGAAGAGCGCGAGGAACACGAAGTTCGCGCGCCAGCCGAACGTGACGTGCAGCCAGCCGCCCAGCACGGGCGCGATGGCCGGCGCGAGGCCGAACACCATCATGATGTGCGACATGATGCGCTGGGCGTCCGCGCCGGTGAAGCGGTCCTGCACGATCGCCTGGCCGATGACGGAGCCGGCACCGGCCGACATGCCCTGCAGCGCGCGGAACAGCAGCAGCCAGCCGAAGGTCGGCGCCAGCGCGGCACCGGCCGATGCCAGCGTATAAATCGTCAGCGCGACCATGATCACGGGACGGCGGCCGAAGGAATCGGACAGCGTCCCGTAGAACAGCATCATGAACGCGAACATGAACAGGAACACCGACAGCGTCTGCTGCACGGCGACGGGCCCGACGTCGAACGCGCGCCCGATGGCGGGGATCGACGGCAGGTAGGTATCGATCGCGAGGGCGCCCACCATGCCGAGGCAGGCAAGGATGACGGTCAGGAGTCTTTGCATATGCATGCCTTGATCAGAACATCGGCACTGCACCATGCGAGCGTCCGAGGGACGAAATTGTAGCGGGAAACACGCAAGCCGTCTCGACGCGCCGCCGCGCCGCCGCGCCCGGATGGCGGCGGCGCTGGAACACCGAGGGCACGCAGGCGCGGCCAGTGCCGCCTGCGCGCACGCGATCAGTCGGGGCGGTACAGCGACATGCCGAAGCGCTCGGTGCGCGGCATCCAGTTGCCCTGGTAGTCGGCGGAGACGAGCACGCGTTCGGCGCGGCCCACGAGCAGCTTGCGCGGCACCAGGCCGATCACGCGCGAGTCGGCGCTGTTGTCGCGGTTATCGCCCAGCATCAGGTATTCGCCCTGCGGCACGGTGACGGGGCCGAAGGTGCGCGGCGCCAGCACGTCCGGCATGATCTGGATGTGGCGGCGCGACTGGGCCGTCTTGCCGTCCCACGATTCGGCCAGCTGCAGCGCGCGCATCGCCGTGCCGCCGACGGAATCGAGCGACTGTTCGACGACGCGGTAGTCGGCGCCGCGGCCGTTGATGAACAGGCGCTCGTTGCGCATCTCGACGACATCGCCCGGCAGCGCCACGACGCGCTTGATCAACAGGGTGCGGTCGCGCGGCGAGCGGAACGTGACGATGTCGCCGCGGCGCGGCTCGCCGAGGTGCGCCAGCACGACGTCCGTGAGCGGGACCTTCAGGTCGAACGCGAGGCGGTTCACGAGCACGACGTCGCCTTCGAGCAGGTTCGGATGCATCGATGCCGACGGGATCGGATTCCAGTCCGCCACCGCCGTGCGGAACATGCCGAACAGGACGAGAAACGCCAGGAAACCCTTGTTGTTGCGCACCCAGTTCTTCATTCAGGACTCCTCGCTTGTGGTTATTCTGCCGATGTTATACGCGGCTTCGCCGGCAGCAGGCTTAACAGAGAATTAAAGCGCGGTATGCATGCGGGCGGTCCCGCTCAGCGCGGCGAACGCGCGGGCCTGAGCGCATGCCACGCGCCCACGGCCAGCGGCAGCGCCAGCGCGGCGGCGGCGCCGAGGTCCCACGCGCCATCCGCCAGCAGACCCACCACGAGGCCGGCGAGCGTCAGCGCGCCGAGCGCGATCGGCATCGTCCAGACGTGGCGCAACGGGCTTTTCGGCGCGCTCAATCCGCCTCTCCTTCGCGCGCGAGCGCGGGCGCGGCGTGCGCGGGCACGCGTGCCGGGCGCGCGGCCGCGCGGCCGCGCCGCAGCCACAGATACAGGCCGCTGCCCAGCACGACGAGCGTCGCCGCGTCGAGCAGCGTCCACACGGCTTTCATGCCGGCGCCGCCGTAGTCGCCGAAATGCAGCGGCTGCGACAGCAGCAGCGCCGTCAGATACCACGGCAGGTCGCGGCGGTCGGTGACGGCGGCCGTCCGCGCGTCGACCAGCACCGGCGCGTAGAGCCGCGACGTCAGGGGCGCGTCGCCATGCATGTAGACGCCGTAGTGATGGGGGCTCGCGAACGGCGTGCCGGGGAACGCGATGAAGCCGACGCGCATGCCCGGCGCCGCGCGCTCCGCATTGCGCACCGTCGCCTCGACCGGCGCGAACGCCGCGGGCGCCGGCTGGCCCGCGTACGGCTTCGTCATCGCGGCGATCTCGGTGGCCTGCCAGACCTGCAGCAGCACGTCGGCCAGCGTGTTCACGACGCCGGTCGCGCCCACGACGAGCCCCCACACGAGCGTGACGATCCCCAGCAGGTTGTGCAGGTCGAGCCATTTCAGGCGCGCCGTGCGGCCGCGGCGGACCGTACCGAAATCCAGCTTGCGCATGAACGGCGCGTACAGCACGACGCCGGACACGATGGCCGCCAGCAGCAGCATGCCCATCGCGCCCAGGAACAGCTCGCCCACACGCCCGCGAACAGGTCGACGTGCAGGTGGAAGATGAACTGCATGACGCCGCCGCCCTCGATCGGCGGTTCGCCGACGAATCGCGCGGTGCGCGCATCGATGGCGATGCTCTTGAAGTCCGGATCGGTCGCGTGCTCGCCCATCGTCAGGAACCACAGCGCCGGTTCGTCCGGCTCCTGCGACATGTACATCATGACCTTGTGCGGATAGCGCGCCCGGCCCGCGGCGATCACGCGGTCGAGGCTGGGCGGCGGCGCCGACACGAGGGCGGCCGCCAGCGGCGGCGCCTCGATGTCGTTGCCGAGCAGGTGGCCGATCTCGTGGCGCCAGATCAGCGGCAGGCCGGTCAGGCACAGCAGGAGCATGAAGACGGTGCAGGCCAGGCTGCTCCACGTATGGAGCCAGGACCAGCGGCGGACGTTTGCGGGAGACATGGGAAGCGGTATTGCGGCAGAGTTCAGATAATAATGGTTCTCATTTACGAAAGCAAGAACGCTCGCTATAATGAGAACCATTCTCATTAAACCTCGAAGATTTCCATGCCGCTCGCACCATTCCACCGTACCGCCCTCACGCCGATCGCCGTCGGCGCCCTGCTCCTCGCCGCATCCGCCTCGGCCCAGACCACCGGCGACGGCATCGCCACGGTCGTCGTCACCGCGTCCGCCGACGCATCGGCCCAGGGCCTGCCGTCCGCCTACGCCGGCGGCCAGGTGGCGCGCGGCGGACGCCTCGGCCTGCTCGGGAACGTGGACATCATGGACGCGCCGTTCAACGCCACCAACTACACGCAGGCGCTGATCCAGGACCAGCAGGCGAAGAGCGTGCGGACGTGGTGCAGAACGACCCGTCCGTGCGCGTGGCGCGCGGCTTCGGCAATTACCAGGAGCTGTACGTGATCCGCGGCTTCGCGGTGAATTCGGACGACCTCGCGTATAACGGTTTATACGGTTTATTGCCGCGCCAGTTCGTGGCGAGCGAACTGCTGGAACGCGTGGAAGTGCTGCGCGGCGCGAACAGCTTCATCAACGGGGCGGCGCCCGGCGGCGGCGGCATCGGCGGCATGATCAACCTGCTGCCCAAGCGCGCGCCGAATAAGCCGCTGGAACCAGGTCACCGTCGGGATCGAATCGGGCGGCCAGAAGCTACGTGGCGGCCTGACGTCGCGCGCCGCTTCGGCGCGGGCGACCGCGCGGGCATCCGCGTGAACGCCGTGCGGCGCGACGGCGACACCGCGGTCGACCGCGAGGAGCGCGCACTGTCGGTGTTCTCGGTCGGCCTGGACTACCGCGGCGACAATTATCGGCTGTCGGCCGACGTGGGCTACCAGGACCACCAGCTGCGCAACGGCCGCCCGAGCGTCACGGCCGGCACCGGCCTCGCGCTCCCCGCCGCGCCGGATGCCGCCCGCAATTTCGCGCAGCCGTGGACGCATTCGAACGAGCGCGACACGTTCGGCACGGTGCGCGGCGAAGTCGACCTCGCGCCGGGCGTGGTCGCATGGGCCGCGATGGGCGCGCGCACCGGCCGCGAATCGAACACGATCTCGTCGCCGACGACGACCGACGACAACGGCGCCACCGTCATGACCCGCTTCGACAACAGGTGCTGGATCATCCAACTAACTCCTCCGTTTTAACCTTAGCAATACGTAACTGAACGAGTAGACGACAAAGC
>NZ_CDRNIL010000071.1:0-3014 GCF_977014125.1 Massilia phosphatilytica | reverse complement strand
CGTTCAACAACATATTGCTAAGGTTAAAACGGAGGAGTTCGTTGGATGATCCAGCGCACTTATCGAACAGGCAGCGCATTTCAGCCCCGTGACGTTCTGCAGCGAAGTCTGCACGGCCGATTGCGCGCCACCGGCAAAATTGTCCCGCTCTCGCCGTCGACGGCGCGCAGGCGGTCGCTGGGCAGAGTGCGGTATGCCGTGCGACGCGCAGGTCGACAGATCGTAAGTCGCATGAGACGTTGCTCATGCCCATGCCGTACGCCGCCTGCACGCGCGCGTCGTAGTTCTTGGCGAGCAGCGCCAGGATCGACCCCTGGCTGAAGCCACCGACCACGAGATCCCCTTGCTGCAGATCGGCCTTCGCGCGCGAGCACAGCTGCGAGCACGGCGCTCAGCGCGCTGTTCGGATTGAACATGCAGCTCGACTTGGCGCCCAGCACGGAGTGCCGAGATGCTGACGGCCAGACCGTCAGTGCGTATCATCGAACACGGCACGCGAATGGCGTCGAGGAGGACGAGTCCATGCTTTCCAGAAGCCCAAGTCAATGTGTCCACGTAAGGCTGACGCAAGAGCGATGTCGGAGAATCTCACGGAACCGGCAGGGGAGGGAGGAAGACGTCGTCTTTGATATCAAGGAGTTGCGCCTGGGCGCGGAAGTTGTTTTTTTAAAAGTAACCAATAATCAATAGAGGTGTCGTGATGAAACCGTATGCTTTTGTTGTCGCCGCCGTGGCGGCAGCCGGGATGTTCGCAAGCGCGGCACAAGCTTCTCCGTTGTGGACGGTAACGACCCAGGGCATTATTCCCGGAGGGTTCGACGATACTGGTGTGTTTGGCGTGCGCAAGCGCGATCTCGCCGGGTTAGCTTCTACGCAAACGGTGATTGCCAACGTCGACAGGTCCAAATACGACGGCGGCTACCAGAACGCGACCGAAAACAATATATTCGGAAAAGATGAGACACCCGCTTTCACCGTCATCGAATTCGGTGGATGGCCACACCGTCAGCTATGAGGTCACGCGGCACCAGGGACAGCAGCATTACCTGGCCAGGGCGGCATTGCTGGGCGGTGAAGACGAGGTGTGTACATCAGGTTTCGGCTGGGACGATGCGGACGCCAATTATGTCGAAGCGTTTGCCTACGTCTACACCTACGTCGCCGCCGACAGTTTCGTACCGACGCTGGATTTCGCCGATTCCTTCACGGCGTTCATCGCCATGGAGACGCCTTCGTTCGACCGTTTTTACGTGACGGGACCCCGCGGCAACGCCTATTTCGGCGGCGACGTCCAGGTGGTGAAAGTCGTTGGTTCGAATTCGACCGATCTGCCGGAGCCTGCATCCATGGCATTGCTCGGCGCGGGTGTCCTGGGCCTGGTCGCCCTGCGCCGGCGCGGGACGCGTTGACGCGGCGGGCGAGCGTGAAACCGGTGCGTAGTAATCGAAAAGCAAGCCCCCCGCCTCAACATACGGGTGAACCAACCATCCAACCCGACCGGGAGCGACGCTCGTGGAATACAAGGACTACTACCAGACCCTTGGTGTCGAGAAAACAGCGACCCAAGGCGACATCAAGAAGGCGTACCGCAAGCTGGTGCGGCAGTACCACCCCGATGTCAGCAAGCACAAGGACGCGGACGCGAAGACCAAGGAAATCAACGAAGCCTATGACGTGCTGGGCGACGCCGAGAAGCGCGCCGCCTACGATGAACTGGGCCGCGGCCACCGTCCCGGCCAGGGCTTCCAGCCGCCGCCGGATTGGGGCACGCAGTTCGATTTCGGCGGCGCCGGCGCGGACGATTTCTTCAACGACCTGTTCTCCCACGTGGGCCGGCGTGCGCGCGGCGGCGCGGGCGCAGGCGCGGGCGCGGGCGCGCGTGCGGGCGGAGGCGGTTTTCAGATGCCGGGCGAGGATATCCACGCGGCGATTGCCATCGACCTGCGCGACGCCTACCAGGGCGCCACGCGCACCATCAGCCTGCGCGTCCCGCAGCACGATGCGCAGGGCCAGGTGACGGTGCAGGACAAGACGCTCAGCGTGAACATCCCGCAAGGCGTCACGCCGGGCCAGCAACTGCGCATGCGCGGGCAGGGGCATCCGGGATTCGGCGGCGGGCCGGCCGGCGACCTGTACCTGGAAATCCAGTTGAACCCCGACGCGCGCTACCGCGTCGAAGGAACACATGTGTACCAGGACGTGCCGGTGGCGCCATGGGAAGCGGCGCTGGGGGCGAGCATCCCGGTGCAGACGCCGTCCGGTACGGTCGAGGTGACGGTGCCGCCGGGGTCGCAGAGCGGGCGCAAGCTGCGCCTGAAAGGACGCGGCATTCCCGCCAAAACGCCGGGCGATTTGTATCTGATGCTGAACGTGGTGTTGCCGCCCGCCACGAGCGACCGGGCGCGCGAGCTGTACGAGGCGATGGCGCGCGACCTTGCCTTCAATCCACGCGAACGCATAGGAGCCTGAACGATGCATGACGATATTCTCACCGGCGTGCTGCTGGAGGACGTGGCGCTGACCCTCGACGAACTGGCGCGCGCCTGCAACGTGGAGCCCGACTGGGTCGTGCAACACGTGCGCGCGGGCGTGCTGGGCGGCGAGGTCAGCGTGCAGGTGACGAGCTGGCGTTTCCGCAGCGACGACCTGGCCCGAGCCCGCCGCTTGCTGAGCGTCGAGCGCGATTTCGACGCCAACGAGGACCTCGCCGCGCTCGTGGTCGACATGGCCGACGAGATCCGCCGCCTGCGCGCGCGCCTGCGCGTGCTGGGTGTCGACGCCGGTAACGGCTGAGCACTCCGCCGGCGCCCCGTGCGCCGGTTTTTCGGCGGACTCGGGCGGCACGAGGCGTGCGCGGGAGTCCCCGTGTTATCTTGCCCTCATGCTCAAACGACCGACCGACGCCAACGCGCCTTTTTGCCCGTCCGAAGTCTCAGGCACCGTCAACGTGCCCGAGAACGGTCCGCTGTGGAAAAAGATTTTGCGCTATGCCGGCCCCGGGCTGAAATGCGCTG
>NZ_CDRNIL010000070.1:0-9979 GCF_977014125.1 Massilia phosphatilytica | reverse complement strand
GTGTACCTTGGTTCAGTACTACGTATTGCTAAGGTTAAAACGGAGGAGTTAGTTGGATGATCCAGCACCAGGCAGGTGAGCGGCCGGCCGCCGTCGCGCCAGGCCGCGAACAGGTCCGCCAGCGGCGCCTGCGGATAGCAGAACAGGCTGACCGCCGGCGCCGCCTGCTCGTCCGGCGTGACGCTGAGCCGGCGCGAGGAACCCGGCGCGCGCCGCCGGGTCCGCCTGGAACCGGTCGCGCGCGGCGAGCAGGTGCCGCTCGCGCAGCAGGCCGCCCGTCTGCGGCGAAATCGGGAAAGAAGAAATGCTTGGTCAGCTTGAGGCGCGGATGCGTCGACGGCAGCGTGTGGCAACCTTCGACCCACGCCTCCGCGCTGAGCCCTTCGTAATTGATCCACACGGGACGCGGCTCGCACTGCGCCATCGCCGCGATATAGCCGGGCGGGATGTCGACGCCGAAGAACTCGATCACGATGTCGGCCACGTCGGCCGGCGCGAACGCGTCGTCCTGGCCGCGCCAGTGGACGACGCGCACGCCGTCCACGATCTGCGTGGCGGCATCGGTGGCGACGGACGGCCAGATGCGCCGGAAGCTGGCGAGATCGTCGACCCACAGGGTCACCGCGATGCCATGTTCGCCATGCAGTTGCCGCGCGAGACGCCAGCAGATGCCGATGTCGCCGAAGTTGTCGACCACCTTGCAGAAGATGGCGAGTGTGGTGGAGCGTTGCTCGAGATGCATGGTTGGCGGACCCAAAAGAAAAACCGGAGCACCTGTCCGCGCATGCGCGTTGGTCTGCTCCGGCTTTTGACTCGGCGTCCCCACGGGGATTCGAACCCCGGTACTTCACCGTGAAAGGGTGATGTCCTAGGCCTCTAGACGATGGGGACCTAAAACTGTGTGCTGCTGTGCTGCCGAATTCTTGGCGTCCCCACGGGGATCGCGAACCCCGGTACTCACCGTGAAAGGGTGATGTCCTAGGCCTCTAGACGAATCGGGACCTCGGAACTTCCTGTTGCTATGCCTGTCGCGGCATCATACACCAAAAAAACTGGCGTCCCCACGGGGATTCGAATCCCCGGTACTCACCGTGAAAGGGTGATGTCCTAGGCCTCTAGACGATGGGGACCCGAACTTCGCTACTACCTAAACGTGGTGGAGGTAAGCGGGATCGAACCGCTGACCTCTTGCATGCCATGCAAGCGCTCTCCCAGCTGAGCTATACCCCCAATTTTCCTTCCGGGGTCGGAGCCCGGATTTCCCGGTTGGGCTCTGACCTCGCCTGAATGCGGATGCTGGTGTCCGCACTCAATAAAAAAGCCGCTTCAAGGCGGCTTCCTTGCAATTCAACACCAAATTCTTGGCGTCCCCACGGGATTCGAACCCCGGTACTCACCGTGAAAGGGTGATGTCCACCTTCTGACGATGGGGACCCTGGACTGCAATGGTTGCTATCTTCCTGCTTGGTGGAGGTAAGCGGGATCGAACCGCTGACCTCTTGCATGCCATGCAAGCGCTCTCCCAGCTGAGCTATACCCCCTGCGGAAAAACAGCACTATAACACACTACAACTACTGCTTACGTCGTTTTTCAACGCCGCGATCGCGAGCCTGGCGTCCCCACGGGGATTCGAACCCCGGTACTCACCGTGAAAGGGTGATGTCCTAGGCCTCTAGACGATGGGGACCTGAACGTCGCAATCTACTTCAGAACGTGGTGGAGGTAAGCGGGATCGAACCGCTGACCTCTTGCATGCCATGCAAGCGCTCTCCCAGCTGAGCTATACCCCCGCAGTGCTGAAGTGCGAGCATTATAGCGGACGCACTTGCATTTCGCAAATACCCAGAGGGAATCACAAACCTTTATTCACGCGGGCCAATACGGTGTCGCGGCCGAACAATTCCAGGACGGCGTCGATGGCCGGCGTCTGCAGCTGGCCCGTGACCAGCAGGCGCAGCGGCATGGCCAGTTGCGGCATCGTTGAGGCCGTGCGCCGCCAGCACTTCCTTCATCATGGCGGACAGCGCGGGCTTGGTCCAGCTCGACGTCGCGCAGGCGCTCGGCGAACTGGGCCAGGGCCGGGCGCGCGGCATTCGGCCAGGTGCTGGGCCAGCGGCGCCGCATCCCGGCTTCGGGCGCGCCCTCGAGCGGCATGGCGGCGTCGGCCAGCTCATTGATCGTGTTGGTGCGCTCCTTCATCAGGCCCAGCACGGCGGCGAGCGGCGGCGCGCCGTCGAACACGGCGCCCTCGCGCTCCATCTTCGGACGCGCCAGACCGGCCAGGCGCTCGTTGTCGGCCAGCTTGATGTAGTGGTTGTTCAGCCAGCCCAGCTTTTCCGGATTGAACTGCGCGGCCGACGCGGTCAGGTGCTCCAGGTTGAACCACTCGGTGAACTGCTGCATCGAGAAGATCTCGTCGTCGCCGTGGCTCCAGCCCGAGGCGCGCGAGATCAGTTCAGCATCGCATCCGGCGGATCAGCCCTGCTCCGGATAGTCCATCACGCTGAGCGGCGCCATGGCGCTTGGACAGTTTCTGGCCGTCCGCGCCGAGGATCATCGGCAAGTGGCCGTATTGCGGCAGTTCGGCGCGCCAGGCGCGCAGGATATTAATCTGGCGCGGCGTGTTGTCGACGTGATCGTCCCGCCCGCAGCGCGTGGGTGATCTTCATGTCCGTCGTCGACGGCGACGCAGAAGTTATGCGTCGGCGTGCCGTCCGGACGGGCGATCACGAGGTCGTCCATTTCCTTGTTGGCGATGGTGATCGGGCCCTTGACCACGTCGTGCCACGTGACTTCGCCGTCCAGCGGATTCTTGAAGCGCACGACCGGCTTCGCCGCCTCCCGGCACGGGCGGCAGCGTCTTGCCGGGTTCGGGGCGCCAGGTGCCGTCGTAACGCGGCTTGTCGCCGGCGGCGCGCATGCGCTCGCGCATCGCTTCCACTTCTTCCGGCGAGCAGTAGCACAGGTAAGCGGTGCCGGCGTCCAGCATGCCTTTGACGACCTCGCGGTAACGGTCCATGCGCTGCATCTGGTAGAACGGGCCTTCGTCGTGGGCGAGACCCAGCCACTGCATGCCTTCCAGGATCGCCTGCACGGCTTCCGGCGTCGAACGCTCCAGGTCGGTATCTTCGATGCGCAGGACGAAGGTGCCGCCGAAGTGGCGGGCATAGGCCCACGAATACAGCGCGGTGCGCGCGCCGCCGAGGTGGAGGTAGCCGGTCGGGCTGGGGGCGAAACGGGTACGGACGGTCATGGTCGGATACTGCCTGGATGTTGGTCGAAGCAGCTATTTTACAGCCTGCCCCGCCAACGGGCGAAACGCGCAAGCCCGCGACGACGCCACCCGCGGCGGCCGGATCCGCGCGCAAGAAACCGGTTTTATCCTGGTGGCGCGCCGATGTTTAACAGGGCGCCGGCCGTGACCGGGAATGCGCACGCGTGGCAAAGACGCCGCGCACCAGCGATAATCGCAGCGATGAGCGACCTTCCCGACCTGCGCACCCACTACGACGCCATGTGGGACCGCGCCTGGCCCGCGGTATCGAGCGGCAACGTCGACTGCGACACCCACCTCGCCGGCGGCCTCGACCCGCGCCGCGGCCTGACCCTGGCCGCACGCCCCGGCGCGGCGCTGGCGGCCCGCTTCGGCGCGCTGCAGGAGCGCCTGATCGACGCCGACCCGCGCCAGTACCGCCAGCCCCGCGCCGACCTGCACGTGACGATCCTGTCCCTGTTCACGGTCACCGCGGACTACGCGCCGCACCTGGCGCGGCGCGCGGACTATGCCGCGGCCGTGCGCGCCGCGGTGGCGGGCCTGCCCGCGTTCAACATCGATTTCGACGGCATCACGATCTCGCGCGGCGCCGTGCTGGCGCGGGGTTTTCCGCGCGACGGCACACTGGAACTGCTGCGCGCGCGCCTGCGCGACGCGTTGCGCGCGAGCGGGCTGGACGGCTCGCTGGACCAGCGCTACCGCCTCGTCACCGCGCATTCGACGCTGCTGCGCTTCGTCGCGCCGCCGCGGGACCCGGCGCGCCTGGCCGCGGTGCTGGCCGGGCTGCGGACGATCCCGCTCGGCACGATGCGGGTCGACACGCTGCAGCTGGTCGTGAACGACTGGTATATGTCGAACGCGGCCGTGGAAACCGTCGAGACGTGGACGTTACGCGGCCACGCGCCGTAACGTGACGGGCCGCTCGCCCGCTGCCCGCGCCCGCAACTGGCCGCAGCCGCCGTCGACATCCTGCCCGGCCGAGTCGCGCAGCTTGGTCAGCACGCCGCGCTCGAACAGCCACGCCGCGATCGCCTGCGCCTTGTCCCAGCTGGGACGGCGGAACTCCAGGCCCGGGTTCGTATTGTAGGGAATCATATTCAGCACGGCATATTTGCCGCGCAACAGGGCCACGAGGGCCTCGAGCTCGTCCGGCCCGTCGTTGACGCCGTCCAGCAACGTCCACTGGTACTGGATCGGATAGCCGGTCAGGCGCGCGTAGCGCTCGCCTTCGTCGACGAGTTCGCGCGCCGTGAAGCGCGGCGCGCGGCAGCAGGCGCGCGCGCAGGTCGGCCTTTGTCGTGTGCAGCGACAGCGCCAGCGCCGGCTTCACGCGCCCCGCGGGCAGGCGCTCGAACACGCGCGGATCGCCCACCGTCGAGAACACGAGGTTCTTGTGCGCGATATTGCCCTCGATGCCGAGCAGGTCGATGGCTTCCAGAACATTGACCAGGTTGTGGGCAGGCTCGCCCATGCCCATGAACACGACTTTCTTCACGGGACGCAGGCGCCGCGCCAGCACGACCTGGGCGACGATCTCGCCGCTCGTCACCTGCCGGATCAGGCCGTCACGGCCCGTCATGCAGAACTGGCAGCCGACCGCGCAGCCGACCTGGCTCGACACGCACACGCCGTCGCGCGGCAGCAGCACGGATTCCACGGTCTGGCCATCCGCGAGGCCGACCAGCAGCCGGGCCGAGCCGTCGTCGGCGGGGTGCGTGCTGACGACCCGCGCCAGCGCATCCAGGCGCTTCGGCGTCCAGCTCCGGCAGCGCTTCACGGACGGGCTTCGGGAGAAAATCGCCGGGACGGCGGCGGCCGCGGTCGTGGTCCATCACGCGGACCCAGTCGCGCAGCACGCGGTCCGCGTGCAGGGGTTGGGCGCCCAGCGCACGGAGGCGGCTGCGGATTGCTTCGATACGCATTCTGTTGTTGACGTATGAACGTCGCCCCCGCGGAGGCGGGGGCGACGGGGTGATTCAGTCGTTCTTGACGACGATCGTCGGAAATTTCGCCGTCATATCCTTCGCCTGCTCCGCCACCTTGACGGCCACCTTGCGCGCGATGTCCTTATAGATCGCGGCGACCGGACCATCCGGTTCGGCGACGACGGTCGGCGTGCCGGAATCGGTCTGCTCGCGGATCGACAGCTGCAGCGGCAGCTTGCCGAGGAATTCGACGTGGAAGTCGGCGCACATCTTCTCGCCGCCGCCCGCGCCGAAGATCGCCTCGACGTGGCCGCAGTTCGAGCAGATGTGGGTGCTCATGTTTTCCACGACGCCGAGGATCGGGATGCCGACCTTCTCGAACATCTTGAGGCCCTTGCGCGCGTCCAGCAGGGCGATGTCCTGCGGCGTCGTCACGATCACGGCGCCCGTGACGGGCACTTTCTGCGACAGGGTCAGCTGAATGTCGCCGGTGCCCGGCGGCATGTCGACGACGAGGTAATCGAGGTCCTTCCAGTTGGTCTGTTCCAGGAGCTGCTGCAGGGCCTGGGTGACCATCGGGCCGCGCCACACCATCGGTTCGTCCGGGTCGATCATGAAGCCGATCGACGACACCTGCACGCCGTGGTTTTCCAGCGGTTCCATCGTCTTGCCGTCCAGGCTTTGCGGACGGCCGTTCACGCCCAGCATCATCGGCTGCGACGGGCCGTAGATGTCGGCGTCCAGCAGGCCGACCGCGGCACCCTCGGCGGCCAGCGCCAGCGCCAGGTTGACGGCCGTCGTCGACTTGCCGACGCCGCCCTTGCCGGACGCGACGGCGATGATGTTCTTCACGTTCGGCATCACCTTCAGGCCGCGCTGGACCGCGTGCGACAGCACCTTGGTCGTGACGTTGACGCTGGCGTTCTGCACGCCGGGCAGCTTGCGCAGCGCGTCGACGACGGCCGCGCGGATGCCCGCCGCCTGGCTCTTCGCCGGATAGCCGAGCTCGATGTCGAGGGCGACGCTGCCGCCGTCGATCTGGATGTTCTTGACTGCCTTGGACGAGACGAAATCTTTATTGGTATTGGGATCGACGACAGCGGCCAGGGCCGACTTGACGTCTTCAGGCGTGATGCTCATTGGGTTCTCCGGATGTGATGCGCAAGTTTAGCGCAAAACGGGGGTTCGACTGTTGCCAGGCTGGCAAATGCGCGGATTGTCCGCTGCGCGTCGAGGTGATCCGCTGGTAAAATGCCTTTTTTTACATCCCACGCAACCACCGACCATGACACGCAAGCTGTTCGTCACCACCGCCCTGCCCTACGCCAACGCTGCCTTCCACATCGGCCACATGATGGAGTACATCCAGGCCGACATCTGGGTCCGCTTCCAGCGAATGCAGCGCGACGCCGGCGAACAGCGGATCGTGCACTTCGTCGGCGCCGACGACACGCACGGCACGCCAATCATGATCGCCGCCGAGAAAGAAGGCGTGACGCCGCAGGAGTTCGTGGCGAAGATCGCGGCCGGGCGCGCGCAATACCTGGACGGCTTCCACATCGCCTTCGACAACTGGCATTCGACGGATTCGCCGGAAAACGTCGACCTGTCGCAGAGCATCTACCGCCGCCTGCGCGACAACGGCCTCATCTATACGAAGACCGTCGACCGCTTCTACGACACGGCGAAAGGCATGTTCCTGGCCGACCGCAACATCAAGGGCGAGTGCCCGGTCTGCCACGCGAAGGACCAGTACGGCGACAACTGCGAGGTGTGCGGCGCCGCCTACCAGCCGACCGAGCTGATCAATCCGTACTCCGTGTTCACCGGATCGACGCCGGTCCTGAAGCCGTCCGAACAGTACTTCTTCAAGCTGTCCGACCCGCGCTGCTTCCAATTCCTCAAGGAGTGGCTGAACGCGCCGGGCCGCCTGCAGCCCGAGATGGTCAACAAAGTGTCCGAATGGCTGGGCGAAAACGGCGAGAAGCTGGCCGACTGGGACATCTCGCGCGACGCGCCCTATTTCGGCATCCCGATTCCCGACGCGCCGGGCAAGTTCTTCTACGTGTGGCTGGACGCGCCGGTCGGCTACCTGGCCAGCCTCAAGAATTACTTCGCAAAGAAAGGCCTCGATTACGAAGCCTTCCTGAACGATCCGGCCGCCGAGCAAGTGCACTTCATCGGCAAGGACATCGTCTCGTTCCACCTGCTGTTCTGGCCGGCGATGCTGAATTTCTCGGGCCATCCGATCATCGACAAGCTGAAGGTCAATGTCCACGGCCACCTGACCGTGAACAACGAAAAGATGTCGAAGTCGCGCGGCACCGGCATTTCGCCGCTGCGCTACCTGGATCTGAAAATGAATCCGGAATGGCTGCGCTACTACCTCGCGTTCAAACTGAACGCCCGCGTCGAGGACCTGGACTTCACGGGCGACGACTTCGTCGCGCGCGTGAACAGCGACCTGATCGGCAAGTACGTGAACATCGCCAGCCGCTGCGCCGGCTTCATCGCCAAGCGCTTCGACGGCAAGCTGGCGTCCGCGCTGTCGGATGACGCCAAACAATGGATCGGCCGCGCCCTGAACGGCGAAGTTAATGGCAACTTCGGCGAGCGCCAGGCGTCCATCGCCGCCAACTTTGAATCGCGCGAGTTCGGCAAGGCACTGCGCGAGATCATGGAAGTGGCCGACGTCGCCAACCGCTACGTCGACGAGAACAAGCCGTGGCTCCTGGCCAAGGACGAGACGAAGACGGCCGAGCTGCACGACGTGTGCACCGCCGCGCTGATCCTGTTCCGCCAGCTGACGATCCTGCTGTCGCCGGTGCTGCCGCACGTGGCCGCGCGCGTGCGCGAGTTCCTCGGCGACGACGCCTATTCGTGGGACGACACCCGGGGCGAACGCGTCTATGCCCCGCTGCTGGGCCGTACCATCAACGCCTACAGCCACCTGATGCAGCGCGTGGACGCCAAGATGGTCGAGGACCTGTTCGACAAGCCGGCGCCGGTCGCTGCCGCCGACGCCGCGCCCGCAGCGGACGCCGCAGCAGCAGTGTCGACCGCCGCGGCGACGACCGCCGCAGCCGCCGACATCGAAGACCTGGCGCCGGAAATCTCGATCGACGACTTCACGAAAATCGACCTGCGCGTGGCGAAGATCGTCAATTGTGAGCACGTCGAAGGTTCGAGCAAGCTGCTGCGCCTCACGCTGGACGTGGGCGAAGGCCGCTATCGTAATGTGTTCTCGGGTATCAAGTCGGCTTACCAGCCGGAGCAATTGATCGGCAAGCTGACCGTGCTGGTCGCCAACCTGGCGCCGCGCAAGATGAAGTTCGGCGTGTCGGAAGGCATGGTGCTGTGCGCATCGGCGCAGGACGAAAAGACGAATCCGGGCCTGTACCTCCTCGAGCCGGTGAGCGGCGCCCAGCCGGGCATGCGGATTCGCTGAGCACCCGGTTGCCCGGAGAGGGCGAGGGAAACGGCGACGGGACGCGCAGCGCAATGCCCGGCGGTTTTCATGGATCACCTGCCGTGGACCGGAATGGAAAGGGCCTCGATGCCTTGCCAGGATGCCATCAGTTTCCGCACGCGAGTGGCAGTATAATGCGCTGTTTTTTAATTAGATGAGGCCGGCGCCGTGACGGCAGGACCGTACGCCGGCCCATCAATAAATTCACTTCTAAGTGGTAGCGAAAAATATGACCGCATACAAAGCCCTGAGGCACATCCCGCAAGCGACCCTGTTCCGCCAGGGTGACGTCTTCGTCCTGTTCGGCGAACTGTTCGGCCGCGGCTATGTGAACGGCCTGATCGACGAGGCGCGCGCCGCCGGCATGACGATCCTCGGCATCACCGTCGGCCGCCGCAACGATGACGGCACCCTGCGCGCGCTGACGCCGGAAGAACATGCCGAAGCGGAAGAAAAGCTCGGCGGCCGTATCGTCAACGTGCCGCTGATGGCCGGTTTCGACATGGATGCGCCCCCGGGCGAGCAGAATCCGACCGAGATGCTGTCCGGCGTTACCCTCAAGGGCTGGCAGGAAGACAAGCTCGACTGGACCAAGATCGAAGCCTGCCGCGCCGCCGGCGTGCGCCGCTTCACCCAGTCCGCCCAGGACGTCATGGCCGAGATCGACAAGCTGATCCCCGACGGCGCCAACGTGTTCTTCGCGCACACGATGGCCGGCGGCATCCCCAAGATCAAGGCCTTCCTGGCCATCGCCAACCGCATCTACAAAGGCCGCGGCGACCGCTTCATGTCCTCGCGCGCCCTGCTCGACAGTGACCTGGGCAAGCTGATCCTGATGAACTTCGACGAAGTCACGGCAAACACGCTGAAATACCTGATCGACGCCTCCGCCGCGATCCGCGCCCGTGTGGAATCGAAAGGCGGCCAGGTGCGCTACACGGCGTACGGCTACCATGGCACCGAGGTCCTGATCGGCGACGAGTACGTGTGGCAGACCTACACGAACTACACGCAGGGCTATGCCAAGATGCGCCTGGAGTCGATCGCCGAAGCCGCCTGGGCACAGGGCGTGAGCGCCACCGTGTTCAACTGCCCGGAAATCCGTACCAACTCGTCCGACATCTTCGTCGGCGTGGAACTGTCGCTGTTCCCGCTGCTTCTCGCCCTCAAGAAAGAGCATGGCGGCGCCTGGGCGCAGGAACAATGGGACATCTGCCAGGGCCTGCTGGCCGACGGCGTCTCGCTGCAATCGATCCAGGTGCTGGATCATCCAACTAACTCCTCCGTTTTAACCTTAGCAATACGTAATC
>NZ_CDRNIL010000069.1:0-2220 GCF_977014125.1 Massilia phosphatilytica | reverse complement strand
ATGTTGTGTGTCTTCGTTCAGTTACGTATTGCTAAGGTTAAAACGGAGGAGTTAGTTGGATGATCCAGCACCTCTCGTGAGGCTCAAGGGACGCGACGAGCAACTCGTCGTCAGCCGCAACTACGCCGACCTGTTCCGCCAGATGTAGCCACGGTTGTCACGGTTGCCACGCGCTGGTCTGGATTCCACATCGCGAAAAGGCCTTTCACGATCTGCTTCGCCTTTACGAAAAGGTCGTGCATAATAGCGCCTGTCCTATGTCTTATATAAGACTTAGCTGCACGGAAAGATGCAACGTTCGTGGCCGCCGGATCGACGTTTGACGGAGTATGATCCTCGATCTGTTCACCACCTGGCATCCGTGGCCCGGACAGCCGTGGAAACCTCAAGAGACCGTTGCGCAGCAGGTTGATTGACGTTTCCCTTTTAGAAATAGTATTCCAAACCCTCCCGCACATCGAGGAACCAGCGTATGAGCAGTGATCAGACCATCATCTACACCCTAACCGACGAGGCGCCCCTGCTGGCCACCCACGCCTTCCTGCCCGTCGTCGAGACGTTTGCCAAACCCGCCGGCATCCGCATCGAAGAGAGCGACATCTCCGTCGCGGCGCGTATCCTCGCCGTCTTCGCCGACCGCCTGTCGGCGGACCAGCGCGTGCCGGACACGCTGTCGGAACTCGGCAAGAAGACGCTGCAGCCGGAAGCCAACATCATCAAGCTGCCGAACATCTGGCGTCGGTGGGCCAGCTGCAGGCGGCCATCAAGGAACTGCAGGGCAAGGGCTACAACCTCCCCGACTATCCGGCCGATCCCAAGACGGACGAAGAAAAAGAGATCAAGGCCCGCTACGGCAAGTGCATCGGCTCCTCCGTGAACCCGGTGCTGCGCGAAGGTAACTCGGACCGCCGCGCGCCGCGCGCCGTCAAGGAATACGCACGCAAGAACCCGCACTCGATGGGCGAATGGTCGCAGGCATCGCGCACCCACGTGTCGCACATGACCCACGGCGACTTCTACCACGGCGAAAAGTCGATGACGCTGGACCGCGCGCGCGACGTCAAGATGGAGCTGGTCACGAAGAGCGGCGCGACCATCGTGCTGAAACCGAAGGTGTCGCTGCTGGACGGCGAGATCATCGACTCGATGTTCATGAGCCGCAAGGCCCTGCTCGACTTCTACGAACAGCAGATCGAAGACGCGCACAAGACCGGCGTGATGTTCTCGCTGCACGTGAAGGCGACGATGATGAAGGTGTCGCACCCGATCGTGTTCGGCCACTGCGTCCGCACCTTCTACAAGGAGGCGTTCGAGAAGCACGGTGCGCTGCTGGACAGCCTCGGCGTGAACGTCAACAACGGCATGGCCGACCTGTACAACAAGATCGCCAAGCTGCCGGATTCGCAGCGCGAAGAAATCATCCGCGACATCCACGCCTGCCAGGAACACCGCCCGGCGCTGGCGATGGTCGACTCGGCCAAGGGCATCACCAACTTCCACTCGCCGAACGACGTGATCGTCGACGCGTCGATGCCGGCGATGATCCGCGCCGGCGGCAAGATGTACGGCGCCGACGGCCGCCTGGAAGAAGGAAGATCAAGGCCGAGTTCCGACAGCGTGTCCGGCACGCGCTGGTCCGCCGACAGGCGGTCGGCGAAGACGGCGAGGATACGCGCCGCAACGGAGATGTCGCTCTCTTCGATGCGGATGCCGGCGGGTTTGGCAAACGTCTCGACGACGAGCAGGAAGGCGTGGGTGGCCAGCAGGGGCGCCTCGTCGGTTAGGGTGTAGATGATGGTCTGATCACTGCTCATCGCTGGTTCCTCGATGTGCGGAGGGCTTGGAATACTATTTCTGGGAAACGTCCGAATCAAGCTGCTGCGCGACGGTTCCTCTTGAGTTCCACGGCTGTCCGGGCCACGGATGGTGGTGAAGCGGTCGAAGATGATGCTCCAGCGGCCGCGAACGTTGCATCTTTCCGTGCAGCTAAGTCTTATATAAGACATAGGACAGGCGCTAGCTGCACGACCTTTTCGTAAAGGCGAAGCAGATCGTGAAAGGCCTTTTCGCGATGTGGACGCATGGCAACCGTGAGCGACCGTCGCATCTGGCGGAACAGGTCGGCGTAGTTGCGGCTGACGACGAGTTGCTCATCGTGCTTGAGCCTCACGAGAGGTGCTGGATCATCCAACTCCTCCGTTTTAACCCTTAGCAATACAT
>NZ_CDRNIL010000068.1:0-4114 GCF_977014125.1 Massilia phosphatilytica | reverse complement strand
TGTCCTGTACTGCGTTCAGTTACGTATTGCTAAGGTTAAAACGGAGGAGGATTAGTTGGATGATCCAGCACCTGTGTACGCCGGCGCCGTGTTCGGCGGCTACATCGCCGACCGTGTGATCGGCTACCAGCGTTCCATCCTCGTCGGCGCCGCGTTCATGGTGCTCGGCCTGTTCGCCATCACGGTGCCGAATCCCGACGTCTTCAAGCTGGGCCTCGCCACCATCATCGTCGGCAACGGCATGTTCAAGCCGAACATCTCCGCGATGGTCGGCCAGCTGTACGGCATCAACGACCAGCGCCGCGACTCCGGCTTCACCATCTTCTACATGGGCATCAACGGCGGCGGCTTCCTCGCCCCGATCCTCACCGGCGTCCTCGCCGAGAGCATGTCCGGCCAGAGCGGCGTCCCGGCCTACAAGGTCGTGTTCTTCGCGGCCGGCGTGGGCATGATCCTGTCGCTGATCTGGTTCCAGATCGGGCGCCGCATGTTGAAGGGCATCGGCGCCGCCACCGGAGCGCTCGGCAGCCCGA
The DNA here is from genome assembly GCF_977014125.1 of Massilia phosphatilytica. Taxonomy (NCBI): domain Bacteria; kingdom Pseudomonadati; phylum Pseudomonadota; class Betaproteobacteria; order Burkholderiales; family Oxalobacteraceae; genus Massilia; species Massilia phosphatilytica. Next base: position 3,581 of record NZ_CDRNIL010000068.1, on the reverse strand, counting down.
TGCGCCTCGTCGGCGTCATCATCGGTTCGTTCGTCGTCATCCCGGTCGTCTACTTCGTGCTGAAGCTGGGCGCGGAAAAGCTGCAAGGCCTGTTGTCGGTCCTCTTCATCATCCTCGCGATCATGCTGATGGTGGAAGGCATCCGCGGCGGCGCGGTCGTGCGCGACAAGACGATCGCGATGCTCGTCATCTTCTTCTTCAACGTGATGTTCTGGTGCTTCTTCGAGCAGGCCGGCAGCTCGTTCACCTTCCTGGCCGAGTACATCGTGCGCCGCGACTTCGGCGGCTGGGTCTTCCCGACCGGCTGGTTCCAGTCGGTGAACACGCTGGCCATCATCGTGTGCGCGCCGATCGTCGCCGCCGTGTGGCTCGCGATGGGCCGCAAGAACCCGTCGATCCCGCGCAAGTTCCGGCCTCGGCCTGATCTTCAACGGCCTCGCGTTCCTGCTGCTGATGTTCGCCCTGCAGCACCTGGTCGGCCCGGACAGCAAGATCCCGTTCTGGACCCTGTTCATGGTCTACGTGATCCAGTCCATCGGTGAACTGTGCCTGTCGCCGATCGGCCTGTCGATGGTGACCAAGCTGGCCCCGACCCGCCTCGTCGGCCTGGGCATGGGCGGCTGGTTCCTGTCGACCGGCATCGGCAACAACCTGTCGGGCATCTTCGCGTCCGTCGTGTCGGGCGAAAAAGGCATGACCGTCGAATCGGCGCTGTCCGGCTACACGTTCGGCTTCTGGGCCCTGATCGGCGCCGGCGTGCTGCTGTTCCTGATCGCGCCGCTGATCCAGAAGCTGATGCACGGCGTGAAGTAAAACGACGGCCTCTCAGGCCGACGTTTTACGTAGGGTGGGCATCCCGATGCCCCGGCATCAATCATCCCACCCTACACGAACGCCAGGTCGTGCAACTGGATCGTATCGTCGATCCATTCGTCGCAATGCCCGAACCGGTAGCCGAGCGCCTGCGCGCGCGCCGTGTCGAGCACCATCGGGCCCGGCACGTCGAACGGCGACAGGCGGCCCGGCGCCGCTCCCGCGGCCGCGCGGCGCGTGCGCACCGGCGTATCGAGCACGGCGCCGACCCGCTCGAACAGGCGGGCCGCCGACAGCGCGCCGTCGCACGCGCCGTTGACCGCGCCGGTGAACGCCTGCATCCCGACCCAGACGAGGAAATCGGCCGCGCCCTGCAGCGGCAGGAACGACAAGGCCGCGTCCGCGTTCGAATATTCCAGGACGCCGTTCAGGCGTGCCAGTTCCACGTAGTGCGCGAGGCGGCCGGTGAAGTCTTCCGGTCCGCCCAGCACGTGCGCCAGGCGCGGCACGACGAGCGGCAGCGAACCGTCGCGCACGAGATAGGCCTCGGCCTGCACCTTGCCCGCGACATAGCACTCCGTGGCGCGGCACGGGTCGTGCCATGGGTAGTCCGTGTCGATCGTCTGCGCCTCGATGGCGAGGTCGGATTCCGTCAACGGCCGGCGGTGGTCGTAGCCGAGGACGCGGTAGGCGTCGATCGTCGACGCCATCACGTAGCGCCCCACCCTGCCCGCGAACGTGCGCACGGCGATGGCGGCGTCGAGCGGGTTGTAGCACATCTGGTCGTACACGACGTCGAACGGCCCGGCATGGGCGAACGCGTTGCGCATGGCGGTCTCGTTGCGCCGGTCGACGCGCACGCGTGCGATGCGCGCGCCGAACGGATCGGGCGCATAGCCGCGCGTCGCCACGGTCACGCGATGGCCGGCCCGCAGCAGGCGCTGCACCAGCAGCCTGCCGATGTAACGGGTCCCACCGATCACCAGGATGTTCTTGGTCATGAAGTTTTCCTTAGGCACGTCGTCGTCGATCCGCTATATTCTGTAACCAGAACCGCAATTGTTCAAACTAGAAAAATAAATGTTATGAATAAGAAAAACTTATTCTGTAGCGCGCGGTGAGGCCGCTGCGCAGCCTCTCCGGCCTGATCGATTTCGAATGCGCCGCGCGCTGGGGCAGCATCAAGCTGGCCGCGCGCGAGCTGCACAAGACGCCGGCCGCCGTCAGCCTGCAGGTCAAGCAGCTCGAGGAAGCCGTCGGCTTCGCGCTGTTCGTGCGGCATCCGCGCCACATCGCACTGACGGCCAAGGGCCAGGAACTGGCGATCGCAGTGACGCGCATGCTGGCCGACCTGGGCGCCAAGGTGGCGGCCCTGCAGCGCGGCAGCGACGAAGCCGTGCTGCGCATCTCGACGACGCACTCGTTCGCGATCAAGTGGCTCGTGCCGCGCATGTCGCGCTTCACCAAGCTGCATCCGGAACTGGACCTGCGCATCGATTCGAACGACACGCCGGTCGACATCGAGGACGATGCCGTCGACGTGGCGATCCGCTACGGCCCCGTGAAGGACGGCGACCCGGCGCTGCTGTTCCGCGAGCGCCTGGTGCCCGTGTACAGCCCCGATCTGCTGGCCGACGGCCAGGACGCGCTGCAGCTGTCGGACCTCACCCGCTTTCCGCTGCTGTGCGAGCGCACGCCGGAGGGCTGGCTGCAACTGCTGAACGAAAACCGCGCGCTGAAGGGCGACTACGATTTTTCGCGTACGTACAGCCATTGGGGCGTGCTGGCGCAGGCCGCCGTGGCCGGCCAGGGCATCGGCCTCGTGCCGTACGGGATCGCGTTCGAGGACATCCGCGCCGGCACGCTGTTCCGGCATCGCGCGCAGGCGCGCGCCGTTCGGCCACGGCTACCGGCTCCTCGTCAATCCGCACAAGGAGGCGATGACGAAGATCCGGCATTCCCGCGACTGGATCGTGGCGGAGATGGAGGCGATGCGCACGACGCTGGACGCGTGACATCGGCGGGCGGGCGCTCGGTGGGCACGGGTGCCCACCCTGCGTGAACATTGCATCCGTAGGGTGGCGGGTCCCGAGCCCACCGATTGCGGTGAGCGCCCCGCGCCCGCGATCACGCCATCATTTCGCGGCCTTCTCGCGTCCAATCACGTACAGCAGCACGCAGATCGCCGCATACGGCAGGATCGACAGCAGGTCCGAGCTCGCGCCGGCAAAGAACGGATTCGCCGCCTCCGCCCACTTGTTCATCGTATTGTCGAAATCCGTCATCACCCCGGCCGTGATGGCGATGATGATGCCCGCCAGCGCGCCGCCCGCGATGTAGCCGGACGCCAGCAGCGTGCCCGAGCTGCGGTCGCCCGCGGCCTGCAGTTCGTCCTCGGACAGGCCGGTGTATTGCGGCAGCGTGTTGTTGCGGCGGTCGACCAGCCAGCGGATGATGCCGCCGATCGCGATCGGCAAGGTCGACACGAGCGGCAGGTACACGCCCACCGTGAACGCCAGCGACGCGACGCCCGACATCTCCAGCACGACGGCGACCATCACGCCGAACAGCACGAGGGTCCACGGCAGCTGGTGGTCGAGGATACCCTTGATGATGTACTTGACATCAGAACGGCCTTGGGCGCATCGAATTTCTTGACCTCGGAGCCGTCCGGGCGCGTGTGGTACTGGCCGTTGATGCCCGGGTCGACGAGGTACGCGAGCGTGCCGTCCGCGCGCACGAGGTATTTGCCGGCCGGACCGCATTTT
>NZ_CDRNIL010000067.1:0-2822 GCF_977014125.1 Massilia phosphatilytica | reverse complement strand
CTCTAAAAACGGGGGGATTACCCTGGTAATTGGGCGCCTTGTAATCGTTGGTTCTGATCGTGAATTGGCTTGGGGTCAGGTGGCGATTCAGGCTCCAGTGCACGATTTTGTCCAACTCATCCTCTGTGCTTCCACGGTGGAAGTAAATCTGCCGTCGTTCGACAGGCCTGAGGTGATGTGTTGCGTCGGTAATGACGAGCAGGTGACCGTTGCCATCCGTGTGCTGCTCGTGGTAGCTGTACCAGCCTTCTTCTTCCATCAACCGCTGGACAAAATTCCAGTCAGTTTCATACTGCGTACAGTAAGAACGTGACGAAACCGGCCCGGTCAGATCAAAGCGGAATTTTCCGCGCGCCTGGGGATGCACAGAAAACACATCGGCCAAAATGTCGTCGGTTTTCTTGTCTTGCCATATTCGCGCATCTTTACGGAATTTTAAGAAATGTAACCATGGCGCGAATGAAAGCTGGCAAAACGTCAGATCGCCGTCGCTGCCTAACTGTCAAGACCCGGCTGGTTATACACGCGCTTCCTGAACAATTCAGGGCGTTTTTCATGCCAGTCCTTGAGCGCCTGAACAGGTGTTTTATGGTTGAGCGCTCGCTGCGGAATGCTGTGGTTATAAATCTTGACGTAATTGCGCAGCGTCGATTCCAGGTCGGCGGCTGAACCGAAGCGCGTCTGGTTGACGATGTCGCTGATGCGGCCGTTAAAGCGCTCGACCATGCCGTTGGTCTGCGGGTGGCGAGGAGGAATGAGGCGGTGCTCGATGCCGAACTGCTTGCACAGCCGGTCGAACACGTGTGTGCCGCTGGGTTCTTTCTTCTTGCCGCCAGCCGTGAAGCGATCAGTGAACTGGCTGCCGTTGTCGGTCAACAGCTTGATGATCTGGACGGGGCAAGCCTGACGCACCTTCGCCAGGAAATCGACGCTGCTGCTGTCGGTCTGGTCGGCATACAGTTCGATGTAGACCCAACGTGTGGCGCGGTCGATGGCGACGAACAGGTAGCGCCGCGACGTCTCGTCGGGCATCTGCGGCAGGTACTTGATATCGATGTGCACGAAGCCCGGCTCGTAATCCTTGAATGTCTTTTTCGTGACCGGCGTGGCGCCTTCCCGCTCGACCAGGTCGCGCAGGTCCGAGACTCCATGACGGCGCAGGCAGCGCCCCAGGCCGGCACGAGAGACGGCTGGATTGATGAATTCACGCGTGATCGTCAGCAGGTCGTCGGTCGGTAACAGCAGCGTCTTGCGCAGTTCCACCACAATGAGTTCCTGTTCGGGCGACAACGTGGTGTACATCTTGACCGGCGCGTGCGATTTGTCTTCCGGTGTATCGCGGTTCTGCCACTTCCGGATAGTCTGGCGAGTGACGTTGTACAGTCTGGCCAGTTCGGCTTGGGGGAGCGTCGAGTTTCTGATTTCCTCGCGGATCAGGTGGGTCGTACGAGCTTGGCTGTGCAGCGCTTGGGTCATTGAATTGCCGGTGAAAGATCGGATTGGAACAGTGTACGCAAAACGTTCCTGGCCTTGAAGAGCGGCCAGCTACGGATGGGTACATGATCCCACGAGTCTAAACACGGTGCTCGCGGCTACCGCCGAAGCTGTGCCGGTCTGGACCTATCCGATCTTCACCATGGCGCGTCAACTCGTCGATCCAGCCGTCTCTCGTGTGCCGGCTGAGTGCCTGCGCCGTCCGGCTCGGACCTGCGCGACCTGGTCGGAGGGCGGGAAGGCGCCACGCCGGTCCGCGAAAAAGACATTCGAGGATTGCGAGCCGGGCTTCGTGCACATCGATCTCGAGTGCCTCCGCAGATGCCCGACGAGACGTCGCGGCGCTACCTGTTCGTCGCCATCGACCGCGCCACACGTTGGGTCTACATCGAACTGTATGCCGACCAGACCGACAGCAGCAGCGTCGATTTCCTGGCGAAGGTGCGTCGGCTTCCCGTCCAGATCATCAAGCTGTTGACCGACAACGGCAGCCAGTTCACTGATCGCTTCACGGCTGGCGGCAAGAAGAAGAACCCGGCGGCACACGCGTGTTCGACCCGGCAAGCAGTTCGGCATCGAGCACCGCCTCATTCCTCCTCGCCACCCGCAGACCAACGGCATGGTCGAGCGCTTTAACGGCCGCATCAGCGACATCGTCAACCAGACGCGCTTCGGTTCAGCCGCCGACCTGGAATCGACGCTGCGCAATTACGTCAAGATTTATAACCACAGCATTCCGCAGCGAGCGCTCAACCATAAAACACCTGTTCAGGCGCTCAAGGACTGGCATGAAAAACGCCCTGGAATCTTCAGGAACGCGTGTATAACCAGCCGGGTCTTGACAGTTAGGCAGCGACGGCGATCTGACGTTTTGCCAGCTTTCATTCGCGCCATGGTTACATTTCTTAAAATTCCGTAAAGATGCGCGAATATGGCGAGGCCAAAACCGACGACATTTTGGCCGATGTGTTTCTGCTGCATCCCCAGGCGCGCGGAAGATTCCGCTTTGATCTGACCGGGCGAGTTTCGTCACGTTCTTACTGTACGCAGTATGAAACTGACTGGAATTTTGTCCAGCGGTTGATGGAAGAGAAGGCTGGTACAGCTACCACGAGCAGCACGGATGGCAACGGTCACCTGCTCCGTCATTACCGACGCAACACCATCACCTCAGGCCTGCGAACGACGGCAGATTTACTTCCACCGTGGAAGCACAGAGGATGAGTTGGACAAAATCGTGCACTGGAGCCTGAATCGCCACCTGACCCCAAGCCAATTCACGATCAGAACCAACGATTACAAGGCGCCCAATTACCAGGGTAATCCCC
>NZ_CDRNIL010000066.1:0-5795 GCF_977014125.1 Massilia phosphatilytica | reverse complement strand
TCACGCGCACGCCGAATGCGGTTTGCGGTAATCTTCGCGCTTGGCCACTCACCAGGAAACGCGAGGAACTCATGGAGCGGGGGTGTCCTCCTTGCGTTGTCGACCTCCGTTGCCTTACCGGTGGCGATGGCAGCAGGACAATGGCAGGCTCGGGGCGCGGCACCGCGCCGTGCTCATGCTGATCAAGGAAGCGTCCAAGCTTGTCGAACTCGTACGGTTTCTGCAAAGGTTCATGAAGGGCGACATCCTGAAATTTTTGCGGAAAGCTGTTCCGGTTCGCGAGATATGAAAAAGCACTGATTCAGGCAGTAAGCAAGATCATCGGCAAGCTTGTCAAGGCACTGCCATTCATCTGGAAAGTCTGGGGTTCCATTCGGGGCGAAAACCACGGTTGCCACGTTGGCCGACTGGGGAAAAAGAAGTTCTACAATGTTCAGCGAGACGCGCTTAAACAGGTTCCAAAAGCGCTGGTAGAACTCGACGCAAGGCTGGCGAAAGCAGCTCGGCGCAGACGGCGCCGAAAGCAAATGCACACCGTGGCTGCCGGTGTTCAGACAGGAAAAGCCCCTGGCGGGCGGCCAAAGCAATCGGTTAACAGATACTCCGGCAAGGCTGCTGGAGAAGGCTGAGGGAAAAACATCGAAAGCAAGCAGTAAAGCAGCGTCTAATATTCAGTGCCGAACAGGTCGCCTAATTGTGAGCCTGAATTAAACCGGCCCATCTAAAAGCGATCCAGAGTCGATCAAATCATCCGGCGAAACACCTGCAATAGAGAGGAGGCAGCAAGCGGCGACGTCACTATAGCCGCAGAACGTGCAACGGATTTACGCATGTTGTCCAATGAGGCGAAAATTAATGAGGCACGTGCTGTTTTACAGCCCTCACGTAGACGCGGCAAAGGATGCGAAAACAGTGGCGGAAAAGGAAGCAGCAATGAATTCGATTATCGCGAGACTCGACGTCACTTCCGATAAGGAAAAAATGTTTTGGTCAGGAAATAAGGATCTGGCGGCGAAAAATCGCGAGCGGAAAAGGGAAAATTATTTTAGAGCAGACGCGCAGGCGGCAGAAGTAATCGATGACTGGGACGAACTGAACAAGACATTCTCGCGGCGATTGCCCAAAGATATGGGGCCCCCACGGTTGGAACTTGTGGGGCTGACGTTTCTTCAGAGTACGCAAAGGAGGCAACTGGTGGGTGAAATTGAAATTATACAACATTTTTGAGAAATTCCCGGCCGGTGGTCCTACGTGGAGAAGAAGGGAACTGGACAACGATTGTTGACGAGGGTAAAAATACTTACTCTACGGGAAAATTTTGGGATCGATAGTCTGCGTATACACTAGCGACCACGAGAGCCTGAAACTGCATAGCGACCAAGAGAACTGTTCCATGACGCTGGCGTTCGAAAAATTCATGAAGCAATGCAAAATGACGCAGTGAAAAAGCCGACGGTTATTCTCAAGACGTATTGCAGGGCTGGATTGACAAGAGCAAGAGGGTCGTATTGAATTGCTGGTAACGGCTAATTGGTCGAATGGCTTTATTTTCACGTCGATACGACAAAAGCGCTCAGTAATTCGCCAGAGAAACTAAAGTACGCTGTGCGGCAATCCGTATGCCGATCGCCTAAAATTTTCAACAAAAAATAGTCAAATGCTTTCCGCGATTAGCTTTACGAGGCGCATGCTTCATGGGCATCCTAGCAAGTGCCTGAGCGGGTTAGGCCTCTTGTGCGACCGCGATTGCATCGCACCGCCACAAAACGAGGATAACAGTTGCTTAAAAAACGCAACTGTATTTTCGTTTTGTGGCGTGCGATGTATTGCATCCACAACAAGAGGCCTAACCCGCTCAGGATAACTAGGATAATCATCAATCATGTGCTTTTGGTAAAGCAAATCGCCGGAATATTTGACTATTTTTTGTTGAAAAATATAGGCATCCCCATACGGATTTCCGCGCAGTCTACTTTCAGTTTCTTTGGCAATTATAAGCGCTTTTTCCGTATCGAGAAAAAAAAGCCATTCGATTGCCCATGGAATTTCCGTTACCAGCAATTCGAATACGACCTTCTTCTCTTCGTCATCCAGCCCTACAAATACGTCTTGACTATAACCGTCGGCTTTTTCGCTGCCTGTCATTTTGTATTGCTTCATGAATTTTTCGAACGCCAGCGTCATAGTGCCTCCTCAAATAGTTCTCTTGCCGTTGCGCTATCCGGTTCGACTCTCATTGTCTCTATTATATTGCCCAACTTATCCATCCCAAAAATTTTCATTGAGGTAACCTTACCCTCGTCAACGATCGTTGTCCACTCCCTCTTCTCCACGTAGGACCACCGGCCGGGAATTTCTCAAAATCTTGTATAATTTCAATTTCACCAGTTGCCTCCTTTGCGTACTCTGAAGAAACGTCGCCCCACAAGTTCCAACCGTGGGGGCCCATATCTTTCGCATCCCACGAGAATGTCTTGTTCAGTTCGTCCCAGTCATCGATTACTTTTCCGCCTGGCGTCTGCTCTAAAATAATTTTTCCTTTTCCGCTCGCAATTTTCGCCGCCAGATCCTTATTTCCTGACCAAAACATTTTTTCCTTATCGGAAGTGACGTCGAGTCTCGCGATAATCGAATTCATTGCTGCTTCCTTTTCCGCCACTGTTTTCGCATCCTTTGCCGCGTCTACGTAGGGCTGTAAAACAGCACGTGCCTCATTAATTTTCCCCTCATTGGACAACTGCGTAATCCGTTCACGTTCTGCGGCTATAGTGACGTCGGCAACTGCCTGCCTCTTTGTATTAGGTGTTTCACCAGATGATTTGATCGACTCTGGATCGCTTTTAATGGGCCGGTTTAATTCAGGCTCACAATTAGGCACCTGTTCGGCACTGATATTAGACGCTGCTTTACTGCTTGCTTTCGATGTTTTTCCCTCAGCCTTCTCCAGCAACCTTCCCGGAGTATCTGTTAACCATTGTTTCGCCGGCAATTCCGCCAGGGCTTTTTCTGTCTGAACACCGGCAGCCACCGTGTGCATTTCTTTTGGCGCCGTCTGCGCCGATACTTTCGCCAGCCTTGCGTCGAGTTCTACCAGCGCTTTTGGAACCTGTTTAAGCGCGTCTCGCTGAACATTGTAGAACTTCTTTTCCCAGTCGGCCAACGTGGCAACCGTGGTTTTCACCGAATCGAAATATTGCAGACTTTCCAGATGGATGCGCAGTGCCTTGACGATCTCCACAAGCTTGCCGATGATCTTGCTTACTGCCTGAATCAGTGCTTTTTCATATCTCGCGAACCGGACACTCCGCAAAAATTTCAGGATGTCGCCCTTCATGAACCTTTGCAGAAACCGTACGAGTTCGACAAGCTTGGACGCTTCCTTGATCAGCATGAGCATGACGGCGCGCAGTGCCGCGCCGAGCTCCGAGCCTGCCACGCCGCCGACGACAGCACCGACGCCCAATGCGACTGCACTGCCTGCTGCCATCGCCACCGGTAAGGCAATGACGATCAGACAAGCGCAAAGGAGCACCCACTCCATGAGTTCCTCGCGTTTTTCCTGGTGAGTGGCCAAGCGCAAAATTACCGCAACCGCATCGCGTGCGCTGGTGACGATGACAACCCCAGGGATAAAGCTGACCAGCATGTCGGCAACGACAGCGGACAATGGGCGGTGATCGGCGAATTCTCCGAAGAGGACTGAACGGAGCCATTCCATGCCGCCGACGACATGGCCCCAGGCGTCCGCGAGGACAGTGTGCCGATCCGGTGCCGAACGGTCCTGATTCATGCGTCACCATTCTTCGTTACGCTGACTGGCGTCCAGTTCAATAGCTCATGAACATCTTCATGCAGTTCCGCTGCCACAGTGGCGCTTACCTGCATAGGCTTGTAGTCGTATTCCACTTTCGCTGCAGTTCCGGCGGGAACGCCACTGATGCGGGCGATACCTTGAGCATCGAGCGTGCCTTTGCGAACGCTACCGTCACTCAGAGTCGCCTTATATGCGGCACCCGCCAGCGGCACGCCCCAATCGGTCAAATGACGAAATTCGAGATCCGTCTTTTGCAGATCGGCCTTGAGCAAATGCGGCATCACATAGGAATTTGTGGCGGACCTGTCGAAGCTATGCATTGACGCATGCGAGATCCACTTGCCCGACGTGCCATTGGTGATGCCGGAAGAATCAATCCTCACGAACGATCCGCCCGCCGAGATGAGCACTTCTTCTTTCGCATGGATCTCGATGCGCGCTGTGGTCGACAACAGACGCACGACTTTTTCCGCGATAAGATCGAGGTCGCTGGCTTGCGCCTGCACTTCGACTTTGCCTTTCGCCGAAAAAAGTTTGATGCCTGCGTTGGAAGCGAACAGGCTGATTTTTTCGGCTACGCTGGCGAGCAGGCTTTTCCCCGCTGCGACATTGATGTCCGTGCCGGATGACAGCGTCACGTGATCGTTCGCTTGCACATGTGTGCCTTTGGCGCTGACGAGGCCGATACCTGCAGGAGACGCAGCCAGCAGGATCGGCTCTTTGAAGCGATTGACGTCACTCTGCCCGGCGCCATCGTAACGATCTTGTGTCGTGTCGATGAACGTGTCGAGGGCAACATGCCCGGTCAAAGGTTCGGCACCCGCTCCGGATGCCGTGTCAGACAGATTTTTTGCAAGCGCTGCGCCTGCTTTCAGTTGAGTGGTAGCCTCCGCCGCGTCGAGTTGCGTGCCTTGCGCGCCAGGGCGGCCATACGTGCTGATGTATAGCCCCTTGTTTGTAACGATGGCGCCAAAATCGTCGGTACTCAACGCAAAACCTGATCCATAAAAACGGGTTCGTTCATTGCCGTATTGAGTGACCAGATAGCCGAGATTCAGCTGTGCATGGGCATTCGTACTATAGAGTTGTACCCTGTTTTGATTGGTCGTGTCGTCAAGAACGAGCTGATTGAAGCCGCTACCTTTATATTCCTTCGATTTGTAGCCCGAGAGCCTGCCGTTAGTGTGCCATTGCGGAACCTGATCCTGGTTATAGAGTCGCCCCGTAATGACGGGTCGGTCCGGGTCGCCGCCCAGGAATGTGACGATGACTTCCTGCCCGATGCGCGGGACATTGAGCCCGCCCCATCCCTGGCCCGCGTTCGGATAGCTGACGCGTACCCAGCAAGAGGCTCTTTCGTCACCCAAATTCTGGCGATCCCAGTAAAACCGGACTTTAACGCGGTTGAGATAATCGGTATAAATCTCTTCGTTCGCAGGGCCGACGACGACAGCGGTCTGCGGATGCAGCGTCGGCTTGATATGCTCGATCGGGCTGCGAAAAGGGACGCTGCGGCGCTGGACTTCGAAGCGATTGAAACAATGACCTGCGTAGCCGGCATCTTTCGGCTCCGCGCTTTTCACATCGCCTTGTACAGGCGTCCGCCCGATGGCGGCCTTGAACGCCTCCAGGCGCGACGAAAGGCTTCCGGGGAACTCCCGAATGTTGTTCGACAGCGGCAAATTGTTCTCAATAAACCAGTCGACCGCGACAACGACAAACGTGCGATCTTCCTCAAGGTCGTCGCGATGTGCTGGATGACTTTCCAGGACAAACCAGTTGCCTACGGGCAGAGAGCGTGTGCCGGACACACCGTGGAACCGTGTCATGCTGGATTCCCATTCCTCCACCCGGATACGCGACTTCTTGTCTCCCTGTTCTTGTCTCGGATACGTGTATGCACCCGTGTATTCATAGACTTCCAACTGGCTCGGCAGATTGCCCTGCTCCGGAAGGACGCCGGTATTGCTCTGTTTCTGGG
>NZ_CDRNIL010000065.1:0-1179 GCF_977014125.1 Massilia phosphatilytica | reverse complement strand
CGTTTTTAGAGCGCGCTAAAAGTAGAGGTTAAGCGGCAAGGGCAAGTTTCTGTTTTGGTGTGATACCGCCGAGTGCCATGTTCGGCCGGTCGTGATTGTAGGTCCACAGCCAGCGAGTGGCAAATTCCTGGATCTGGTCGAGCGTTTCAAAGAGATGATGCGCTAGCCAGTCGTAGCGCACGGTCCTGTTATAACGCTCAACGTAGGCGTTTTGCTGAGGCTGGCCTGGCTGGATGAAATCGATGCGGATGCCGCGCCTGGCAGCCCAAGCCAACGTCACTGCGCTGATGTATTCCGGGCCGTTGTCGCAGCGGATCGCGTTCGGTTTGCCGCGCCATTCGATAATCCGGTCCAGCGACCTGACGACGCGTTCAGATGGCAGCGAGAAGTCGACCTCAATTCCCAAGCCCTCGCGGTTGAAGTCATCGATGACGTTGAACAGGCGGATGCTGCGTCCGTCGGCAAGCTGGTCATGCATGAAGTCCATCGACCAGCTCTGGTTGATCGCAGTCGGCACAGCCAATGGCAGCGGCTTCTCGCGTACCAGGCGGTGACGGGGCTTGATCCGCAGGTTCAGCTCGAGCTCACGATAAATCCTGTAGACGCGCTTGTGGTTCCATTTGAACCCTTTGACGTTGCGCAGGTACAGGAAACACAGCCCGAAGCCCCAGTTCCGCTGGTTGTTCGTTAGCCGCACCAACCAATCAGCGATGAGGCTGTTTTCCTCGTCCAGCTTGGCCTTGTACCGGTAGCAGGTCTGGCTGATGCCAAACGCCCGGCATGCCAGATTAATCGTGGCTGACCGCTGTGCCACGGCCCACTGCGCCATCTCTCGCCGCTGAGATGGCGCTACCACTTTTTTGTCAGCGCCTCGGCGACGATTTCGGCCTTGAGACGCTCCTCGGCATACATCTTCTTCAAGCGCCGATTCTCGTCCTCCAACTCCTTCATGCGTGCCATGAGCGACGCGTCCATGCCGCCGTACTTGGCGCGCCATTTATAAAACGTGGCATTGCTTATGCCGTGCTCGCGGCACAGCTCCGGGACAGGGCTGCCGGCTTCGGCTTGCTTGAGGATGGCGATGATCTGGCTGTCGGTAAAGCGGGACGTCTTCATGTAGAGCTTTCTGTTAAGTAGAAAATTCTACTTCTAAACGCGCTCTTTTTGCGGGGGGATTAC
>NZ_CDRNIL010000064.1:0-2297 GCF_977014125.1 Massilia phosphatilytica | reverse complement strand
TCGTCTACTGGTTCGGTTGCGTATTGCTAAGGTTAAAACGGAGGAGTTAGTTGGATGATCCAGCACCTTGACGGCAGCGCAGTTCGACCGGCAAGGACGGGCTCGATCTGCCGCAAGTCCAGGTCAAGGTCGCCAAACTCGACCGTGCCGCCACCTATGCCGTGCTGGCGGAGCATGGTGCGCGGTTCGCGAAGGCGGACGGCAAGGTGTCGAGGGAACTGATCGAGACCAATCTCAAGCTCCACCCGGACGACGCGAAGGCCAATGCGATCGCCGTCGATCGCGGTGTCGTCGACGATGGCATGGCGCGCCTGACGACGCTGCTGCAACGCTACCCGAACGATGCCGCGCTGCTGGCCGCACGCGCCGAAGGCCTGCGCATGACGGCGGTCGCCATGCGCGATACCGGGACGCCGGGCTGGGAACCCTTGCTGGAGGAGGCGCGCCCGCTGTATCGTCGCGCCATCCAGGCCGATCCGGCCAATTCACTGGCCTACTATGGCCTGGGTTACCTGTACACGCTGGCGCCCGATAGCGGGCCGGTCGCTACAAGGACGATCGCCGGGTTGCCGAAGACGCGGAGGGCGACTAAGCGTCCCATGGCGGGTCGGACAAGCGCTACAATGAATTCCTCCGACCATCGAACGAAAGGCATCCCATGCAGCTCCGCACCGTCCTCGCACTTTCCGGCCCTTTGCTGGCGCTGGCCTGCGCCGCCGGCGCCCACGCCGCGCCGGCCTGCGGCCAGGCGCCGTCCGGCGAACTGCGCGCCGAGCGCGTCGCGGCCGTGCGGCCGTCGCGCAGCGAAGCCGGCCTGTACGAGGGGCCCGTGTGGATCAAGGATGCCCTGTATTTTTCCGATTTCAGCTTCGCGCCCGGCTTCCCGTCGCGCATCCGCAAGCTGGGGCTGGACGGCACCGTGAGCACGGTCGTCGAGGACAGCGGCAGCAACGGCCTGGCCGTCGATGCGCATGGCGACATCGTCGCGGCCACGCACAAGTACAAGGCCTTGTCGCGCTATGCGCTCGCGGACGGCAAGCGCACGACCATCGCCGGCAACTACAAAGGCCAGGTGTTCGATTCGCCGAACGACATCGCCATCGCCAGGGACGGCACGATCGATTTCACGGACCCGGATTTCCAGAAGGCGGCGGCACCCGGCGGCCAGCCCGTCACGGGCGTGTACCGCGTCGGCACGGACGGCAAGGTGACGCTCGTCGACGGCAGCCGGCCGAATCCGAACGGCGTCTCGCTGTCGCCCGCCGGCGACGTGCTGTACGTGAACGCGGGCGACGGCTTCCTGCGCGCCTATCCCATCGTGGACGGCGTGCCGGGTCAGGGGCGCGACATCGTGAAGGGACTCGACGTCCCGGACGGCATGGCCGTCGACTGCCACGGCAACCTGTACGTGAGCGAGCACCCGGCCAGGCGCGTGCGCGTGTTCTCGCCGCAGGGAAAAGAGCTGGCGACGATCCGCACGGACGCCAACGTCACGAACGCCGCGTTCGGCGGCGCCGACGGCAAGACGCTGTTCCTCACGGGCGCCGGCGCGATCTGGCGGATACGGCTGGACGTCACCGGATCGCCGTATTGATGCCGTTCAGGCCTTGAGCACCACGCGCTTCTGCTCGCGCGCCGAGCGGTAGATCGCTTCGATGATGCGCAGGTCGCGCAAGCCTTCCTCGCCCGCGACGATCGGCTCGCGGTCCTGCAGCACGCATTGCGACATGTGATCGAGCTGGCCGGCCCATTGCGTGGCGCCGGGACCGGGCCGCGGGGTGATCTCGTTCTCGCGGCCGTTGCCCACCCACAGCCGGTTGCCGTGGTAGGCGGTCGCCGGTTCCATTTCGATGCGGCCCTTGTCGCCCATCAGCAGGATGTGGTTCTGGTTGGCGCTGTACATCGACATGCACGAGCCGACCACGCCGGACGGGAATTCGAGCTGGAAGCCGATCATGTCTTCCACTTCGCGAAAGCGCGGGTCCTTGCGGTCCGTCGTTTCCTGGGCATAGACGGCGGTGGGCTCCTCGCCCGTCATGTAGCGCGCCGCGTTGAGGGCGTAGATGCCGATGTCCATCATCGAACCGCCGCCCGCCAGCGCCTTTTTCAGGCGCCACGCGTTCGGGTCGCGGAACGTGAAGCCGTGTTCGGAGCGGAAGTAGCGCAGCTTGCCGATCTCGCCCGCGCGTGCGCGGCGCACGGCTTCCCAGGTGCTGGATCATCCAACTAACTCCTCCGTTTTAACCTTAGGTGCTGGATCATCCAACTAACTCCTCCGTTTTAACCTTAGCAAACAT
>NZ_CDRNIL010000063.1:0-13159 GCF_977014125.1 Massilia phosphatilytica | reverse complement strand
TGCATCTACTTCGTTCAGTTACGTATTGCTAAGGTTAAAACGGAGGAGTCACGTTGGATGATCCAGCACCTGGACATGGTGGGCGAGGACGCAATCAACGGCGTGCTGCATGGACTGCTGCTGGAATACGCGTACAAGGGGCCGCCGTATCCGACCGTGGCGACGCTGGTCGAGCGGCTGCGCGGCATCACGCCGCCGGACAAGGCCTACCTGATCGACGACCTGTTCGAATCCATCGTCCTGTACGAAAACCGCACCGACGGCGCGACGGCGCACCGCCGGCCGGACGGCAAGTACGAGGTCGAGATCCACGCCACGGCCGGCAAGGTGCGCGCCGGCGACCGGGGCGAGGAACAGGCCGTGCCGCTGCGCGACTACATCGAATTCGGCGTCGACGACCAGGACGGGAACCCGCTCGCGCGCGAGCGCCGGCTCGTGACGCAGGCCGACCAGCGCGTCGTGCTGGTGGTCGACGCCCGTCCGGCGCGGGCCGGCATCGATCCCGACAACAAGCTGATCGACAGGAAGCCAACGGACAACATGCAGCCAGTCGACATGCACTGAACTTCACGTTATGATCTGGTCACAAAACCCTGCTAGGAGACACCCCATGTCCAACGCCAACGTCGCCGAACTGGCCGCCCAGATCCAGCAACTGGCCCCCCAGGACCGCCATGAGCTCGTTGCGTCTGCTGATGGTGGACAGTGACGACGGCGACCAGGATGCCGACGAGGCCTGGCGCAACGAAATCGTGCGCCGCGTGAAGGCGATCCGCAATGGCGAGGCGGCCATCCGCGCGCTGCAGGAGGATTGGCGCGAATAACGCCGCTGGACGTAAAAAAACCGCGATGCCGGAAGGATCGCGGTTTTTTATTCGTTCGATAACGAGACGAGCGAAATTAACGAGAATCGCCTGAGGCACGTCGCCCCTGCGCAGGCAGGGGTCCAGGCTTTGCCGGCGTCGACGCGGCGCCGAACTTGGGTCCCCGCCTTCGCGGGGACGACGGTGGCTGAATTCGCCGGCCACTGCCTTCTTGACCGCCCGCGGCAGCCCCGAAAGCACGTCGCCCCTGCGCAGGCAGGGGCCCGGTTTTGCCGGCGTCGACGCGGTGCCGAACTTGGGTCCCCGCCTTCGCGGGGACGACGGTGGCTGATTCGCCGGCCACTGCCTTCTTGACCGCCGCGGCAGCCCCCGAAAGCACGTCGCCCCTGCGCAGGCAGGGGTCCAGGCTTTGCCGGCGTCGACGCGGTGCCGAACTTGGGTCCCCGCCTTCGCGGGGACGACGGTGGCTTATTCGCCGGCCACTGCCTTCTTGACCGCCGTCGCGCGCTTGGCCGGTGCTTTTTTGGCGGCAGCCGTCTTGGTGGCCGCTTTCGCCGCAGGCTTCGCGGCGGCCTTCGTCGCCGCGGTCTTGCGCGCGGCCGGCTTCGGCGGCGGCGGCTTCCGCGCCGCTATCGCCTTCCGCGGCCTGTTCCTTGGGCTTCGCGCCCGGCTTGGCCTTGCGCTCCTCGAACTCGAAGCTGATCTTGCCGTCCTTCCCGCGCACGAGGAAGGCCTTGAACGACCGGCGGGTCCGTTGCGAGACGAAGCCCGGCAGCAGGTCGGTCTTGCCTTCGTTCAGCAGCTTGGCCATCTGCTCGGGCAGGATCTCCTGCTGCAGGATGATGCGGCTGCTGCGGAAATCGCAGGTCTTGGGCTTGGCGACCGTGTGTTCGCAGACATAGGCCAGGCCCATCTCGTAGACATTGCCGGCGCACTTGGGGCACGGGCCGAGCGGTGTCTGGCCGGTGAAGTCGACGCCTTCTCCGTCCTCGCCCTCGTCCTGGTCCTGGCCGAAGTCGAATTCCAGCTTGTAGTTGTGGATGTCTTCATCGCGCACGATGCGCAGGATCGCGGCGAACGGCCGGCCCATCTTCGAGCGGAAGCCCTGCAGCGGACCGATGGTGCGCTTCTCCAGCAGTTCCTCGACTTCCTCGATCTCGAACTGGCGTCCGCCCGGCACCTTGCTCATCGAGAAATCGCACTTGGTGCAGGCAAAGCGGCGGTAGTTTTCCTTGACGACGCCGCCGCAATTCGGGCACGGCGTCTTCAAGGTGGCGTACTCGCCCGGGATCGTGTCGTTGTTGTATTCCTTCGCGCGCTTGACGATGATCTCGGTCATCTCGGCGATTTCGCGCATGAACTCTTCGCGCGACATCTGCCCCTTTTCCATCTGCGACAGCTTGTATTCCCATTCGCCCGTCAGTTCCGGCGCCGTCAATTCGTTGACGCCGAGGCCGCGCAGCAGGGTCATCAGCTGGAACGCCTTGGCGGTCGGGATCATCTCCCGGCCTTCGCGCAGCAGGTATTTTTCCGTCAGCAGACCTTCGATGATCGCGGCGCGCGTGGCCGGCGTGCCGAGGCCCTTGCCGGCCATGGCGTCGCGCAATTCGTCGGAATCGACCAGCTTGCCGGCGCCTTCCATCGCGGACAGCAGGGTCGCTTCGTTGTAGCGCGCGGGCGGCTTGGTGACGAGGCCGTTGGCATTGACCTGCTCGGCCTTCACCAGCTCGCCCTTCGCCACCGGCACGAGGCTGGCGCCGTCCTTGTCGTCGCCCGTCGTGTCCTTGCCGTACACGGCCAGCCAGCCCGGGTTCGTCATGACCTTGCCCTCGGTCTTGAACTGGTGCCCTTCGACTTCGGTGAAACGGGTCGTGACGAGGAATTCCGCGGCCGGGAAGAACACGGCCATGAAGCGGGCGCGTGACGAGGTCGTACAGCTTCTGTTCCGGCTCGGACAGGTTCTTCGGCGCGACGCCCGTCGGGATGATCGCGAAGTGGTCCGAGATCTTGCTGTTGTCGAAGATGCGCTTGTTCGGCTTGACCCAGCCCTTGTCCAGGATCTGCTTGGCGAACGGCAGATAGTTCGAGCTGCCCTTCAACACTTCCAGCGTGGACTTGACCGTGCTCAAATAGTCTTCCGGCAGCGCGCGCGAATCGGTACGGGGATAGGTCAGCACCTTGTGCTTTTCGTACAGCGCCTGCGCCAGGCCCAGCGTGTTCTTGGCCGAGAAGCCGAAGCGGCCGTTGGCCTCGCGCTGCAGCGACGTCAGGTCGAACAGCGCGGGCGCCATCGAGGTGGTCGGTTTCGATTCTTCGGTGACCTTGCCCTGCTTGCCCATGCAAGCGGCGACGATGGCGTCGGCCGCCGCCTTCGACCACAGGCGCTCGGCACGCTTCTCGGGGTCGTTCTCGTCTTTCTTGAATGCCGTGTCGAGCCAGCGGCCTTCGTACATGCCGGCGGCGCAGCGGAATTCCGCGCGCACTTCCCAGTAGTCGCGCGCCACGAATTTCTTGATCTTCTCTTCGCGCTCGACGACGATCGACAGGGTCGGCGTCTGCACGCGGCCCACGGTGGTCAGGTAGAAGCCGCCCTCTTTCGAGTTGAAGGCCGTCATCGCACGGGTGCCGTTGATGCCGATCAGCCAGTCGGCCTCGGAGCGGCAGCGCGCGGCATCGGCCAGCGGCAGCATGTCCTGGTCGCTGCGCAGGTGGGCGAAGCCGTCGCGGATGGCGTTCGGCGTCATCGATTGCAGCCACAGGCGCTTGACGGTCTGCTTCGCCTTGGCGTTCTGGGCGATCAGGCGGAAGATCAGTTCACCTTCGCGGCCCGCGTCGCATGCGTTGATCAGGGTATCGACATCCTTGCGCTTGATCAAGCTTCGTTCAGCACTTTGAGGCGCGACTCCGTCTTCGCGATCGGATTCAGCGCGAAATACGGCGGAATCATGGGCAGGTGCGTAAAACTCCACTTGCCGCGCTTGACGTCGTATTCCTCGGGCACCGCGATCTCGAGCAGGTGGCCGACGGCGGACGACAGGACGTAGTCGTCGGATTCGAAAATACTCATCGTGCTTGGTAAAGCCGCCGAGCGCCTTGGCGATATCGTTCGCCACGGAGGGTTTTTCGGCAATGATGAGGGCTTTGGTCATATGGTTTCTCGTACTTGTTCTTGGCTTTGGCTCGCGCATCATACATGAGCCATAGATCAGGGCGGCCCGATAAGCCGGCCGCTCGTTGTCTTATTATTAGCTTATTGGTAACTTTGGCAGATAGCGGCCAATGATAAGCGGGTTGCCGCGCAATCCGCAAGTAGACTCTGCCTGCGTGCGCATTGTGGCAACCCACCTATCCTGCCGAGCAAAATACGCTCGATCTTGCTTTATCACAAGAAAAACGGGGCCGCAGCCCCGTTTTCGTATTCGTGATCGTATCGCTGTCAATGCAGCAGGCGCGGCGCCGCGTCTTCCTCGTCCGAACCGAACAGGTCGTCGAACATCAGCGCGTCCGGTTCCTTGCCCTGGCTCCACAGGAGCATCAGGACGATGATCTTGAGCTTGCCCAGCGTGACGGGCGATTCGTCCAGCGCCAGCGCGCGCTCGATGACGATCTCGCGTTGCGACGCGGTCAACAGGCCGGCCAGTTCGAGGAACTGGATGAAGCCGACGGCAGCGGTGCCGAGCGTATCGACTTCCTGGGCAATATAGAAGCGCGTGCCGCTCGATTCGAGCGCGGGATTGGTCGTCCCGGCCATTTCCCTCAGGCCGTTTAACCAGTCCAGCGCTTCGGAAATTTCGATATCGTCGAAACCGACGGCGGACAGCTTGCGTGCCAGGGCCTCCGGCTCGGGGCAGGCATCGGGACGGTAATACGTCTCGTAAAGATAGACTAGGATGTCGAACATGGTGACGCTACTGTAGCAGCTAAACTCCTCGCGGCACAAGTGCGTCACGTGCGCCACTAACGCCTGGAAACATCAGCGTTGTTTATCGGCCTTATCGGGTTTGCCAGCTGTGTTCCTCCCAATTATCGCTTGATTATCCTCTGAACGACGCCGCCCGGGAGGCGTTCGACACGCCCCGCCAGTTCCAGCACGAGCAGGCGCGCGCTGAGTTCTCCCGGGCGCCAGCCGAGTCTGGGCCAGCAATACGTCCGGGTCGACGGGGTCGTGGCCGAGGGCCGCCAGCAGCACGGCTTCGGCTTGCCCGCCGGCATCAGCTTCAGGACTGTTATCGATCTTGTTATCCGTTAAGGAAATATCTGCGACGGGTAAGCCGGGCGCCAGGCGGGCCGCCTGCAGTGCCAGCAGCGGCGACAGCGCGAGCGCTTCCAGCACGTCGCGCGCCGTGTCGACGAGTTTCGCGCCCTCGCGGATCAGCATGTGGCAACCCTTGGCCAGTGCCGCGTGGATCGAGCCGGGAATCGCGAACACATCGCGCCCCTGCTCGGCCGCCTGGCGCGCCGTGATCAGCGAGCCGGACTGCGCGGCCGCCTCGACGACGAGCACGCCGGCCGCGAGCCCGCTGATGATCCGGTTGCGCTTGGGAAAATTGCCCGGCAGCGGCGGCGTGCCGATGGGGTATTCGCTGACGATGCAGCCTTCATGGGCGATGCGCTCGCACAAGGCGCGGTTGCGGGCCGGGTAAGCGATATCGGGACCGGTGCCGACGACGGCGACGGTCCCGCCGCAGCGGCGCAGCGCGCCCTCGTGCGCGGCGGCATCGATGCCCAGCGCGAGGCCGGACACGATGCACAGCCCGGCTGCGGACAGCGCTTCCGCAAACGCCTGCGCGTTCGCCCTGCCCTGCACGCTGGCATTGCGGCTGCCGACGATCGCGAGGGCCGGTCCGTCCAGTAAATGCGCATGCCCTCTGATATAGAGGAGCAGCGGCGGGTCGGGGATGCGGGCCAGCAGCTCGGGATAGCCGGGTTCGCCCAGCGCGAGAATGTAGTGGCCGGGCGTGGCCAGCCAGTCCAGTGTGGCGTCGATCAGGCGGCGCGTCGCGTCGGCGGGCGGCTGCAGCAGGGCGTGCGCCTGTGCCGGACTCACGTGGGCGGCCAGCGCGGCAAAGTCGGCGTCGAACACGGCGTCAGGGTTGCCGAACGCCGCCAGCAGCGTGGCCGCCGCGCGCGGACCGACGCCGGGGCTGCGCTCCAGACGCAGCCAGGCGGCCAGCCGGTCCGGCGGGAAGGATGAGGGTGCAGGCGCCAGGTGAAGGTCCGTGTCCTGCACGGTGGGGTTACTCCGGTGATTTCGCGACGTCGCCGATCTGCACGGGCGCCGTCACCTGCATGACCAGGCCATACGCGACATGGTCGAAAACCCGGAAAATGAACAGTTCGCCGTATTGCTCGTCCGGGAGCCTCAGTTTGGCCTTGCCGAAGCCGAGGAAGCCTTTGCTTTCCGGGTCCGTCACGGTCTGTCCGAGATGATAGAACTGCAGCACGGCGCCGACATCGAGTCCGTCAAGCGTGCCCCGATTGACAGTCACGACCTGATTCTGCGCCGCGTAATTCGATTCGGATGCCATGGCCATCACGCGCGCCACCACCGGCCGGGCGGGCGCATGCGGCATGTAGTTGCGCAGCGGCGCGGGCGGCGTCGGCAGCAGGCGGTCGCCGACGCCCATTTCCTTCACCGACTTGGTGACGACGAAGGTGTGCACATCCGTGCCCGGTCCCGCCGCCTTCACGAGGCGCGCCGTGCCGACATAGGCCGCCTCGTAGGCGGTGACCTTGTTGGTATCCGGGTCGACCAGTTCCTTGCCCGGACGGAAAACCTGGAAGCTGGTCGCCCCGTCGAGTGCGCCGCGCACATAGATGCGGTCGCCTTCTCCCAGGTAGAGCCGGTCTTCCTGGGCGGCGACGATGCGCGCCGCGCCGGCCAGCGCCTGCTGTTCGACGACGAGCGGCTGCGTCAGGAAAGGTTCGATCGCCCCGGCCGGAATCGCGGGCACGGCATTGTTCTCGCCCAGGTCGTCGGTGCGCAGCTGCGGCGACAGGCGCACGACCGGCGGCTCGCCGGCATCCGTTCCGGCGCCCGGCTTGTTCAACGTGAGACGGCCGTGGGCACGGTCGAAATAGACGACCTGGCCCGGATAGATCCAGTGCGGGTTGCGGATGTCGTCGCGGTTCATGCCCCAGACCTGGGGCCAGCACCACGGATGCTCGAGGAAGGCGCCGGAAATGTCCCACAAGGTATCGCCCTTGACGACGACGTGCTGGTCGGGCGCGTTCGGGCGGAACGAACAGGTCGTGGCGGCCCGGGCCGGAATGACCGCAAGGAAGGCGAACGCGGCCGTGGCAACGGTGCGGATCGCGAGCGATCGGGCAGCGCCTGTGCTAAAATTTTTCATTGGAGAGTCCGTAAAGTGCCGTATCGACACGAGTGCTACGCCACCTCGGCCGGCAACAAAGCAGGAAACAGACGACTCTTCGACCGCGCAGCGGATCATGAAGGGTCGCAAGAGTTGCCTTACTGAATCAAATTCTGCCGAGAAATCCCTGAACTAGCAAGACAAACCGTGCCCGGCAGCGGGGACGGCGTGTTGCGTTTATGCCTGTGCAGCCTTTGAATCGGGCGACGGACCCCGATATACCGATTATTGAACGACTTCGAATACACAGCCATGGCTTTACTGAACATCCTCCGCTACCCCGACCCGCGCCTGCACAAGGTCGCCAAGCCGGTCACCGAATTCGGCGACCGCCTCCACAAGCTGGTGGCGGACATGGCCGACACCATGTACGACGCCCCGGGCGTGGGCCTGGCCGCCACGCAGGTCGACGTGCACGAGCGCATCGTCGTCATTGATGTGACCGAGACCAAGGACAACCTGCTGGTCTTCGTCAACCCGGAAATCGTCTGGTCCAGCCCGGACAAGCAGGTCTACGACGAAGGCTGCCTGTCGGTGCCCGGCATTTATGACGGCGTCGAACGTCCGGCACGCGTCAAGGTACGCGCTGTCGACCAGGATAACAAGCCCTTCGAGCTCGAGGCCGACGGCCTGCTGGCCGTGTGCATCCAGCACGAGCTGGACCACTTGATGGGCAAGGTCTTCGTCGAATACCTGTCGCCGCTCAAGCGCAACCGCATCAAGACGAAGCTGCAGAAGGAAGAGCGCGACATGCAGCGTTCGTCCGCCCGCCGCGCATGAGCGGCCTGAAAGTCGTCTTCGCCGGCACGCCGGAATTTGCCGCCGTGGCGCTGCGCGCCCTGCTCGACGCCGGCTTCGACGTGCCGCTCGTGCTGACCCAGCCGGACCGCCCGGCCGGCCGCGGGCATGCAGCTGCAGGCGTCCGCGGTAAAACAGGTCGCCGTCGCGCACGGCATCGAGGTATTGCAACCGCTGTCGCTGCGCATGGACGCGAAGGACCCGCAGCGCGCCAGCGAAGCGCTGGCCGCGCACGCGCGCCTGCTGGCGACGACGTACGATGTGATGGTCGTGGCCGCCTACGGCCTGATCCTGCCCCGTTCCACGCTCGATATCAAACCGTGCATCAATATCCACGGCTCCATCCTGCCGCGCTGGCGCGGCGCCGCGCCGATCCACCGCGCGATCGAATCGGGCGATGCGGGAAACGGGCGTCACCATCATGGAAATGGAAGAAGGCCTGGACACGGGCCCGATGCTGCTCATCGAGCGCATCGCCATCGACGACACGGACACGACGGGCAGCCTGCACGACAAACTGGCGGCCCTCGGCGGCCGCATGATCGTCGATGCGCTGCAGAAAATGGCGCAGGGTCAGTTGGAAGCCGTGCCCCAGCCGGAGGAAGGCGTGACGTATGCCGCCAAGATCGGCAAGGAAGAAGCGAAGCTCGACTGGACGCTGGCGGCCGTCGACCTCGCACGCAAGGTGCGCGCCTTCAATCCGTTTCCCGGGGCACATGGCCAGGCGGGATCGACGACGATCAAGATCTGGAACGCGCAACCCGTCGATGGCCAGGGCCGGCCGGGCCAGGTGCTCCAGGCCGATGCCCAGGGCATCGTGGTCGCCTGCGGCACGGGCGCGCTCCGTTTGACGGAACTGCAAAAGCCGGGCGGCAAGCGCCTTGCGGCGACCGAATTCCTGAAGGGCTCTTCGTTCGACGGCCTCGCGTTCGCCTGACACGACGCGGCAATAAAGAAGGGCATCAGCCGGTTCGCGCCGGGTGATGCCCTTCTGTTTTCATCTGGTTTGGTGGGCTCGGAGAGCCCACCCTACGGCGGGACAATGTCCCTGACAGCATCCCGTTCCGGGCATCAGGCCTGAACACAGGCCCGCGGGGCGCTGTGCCCCGACCATCAATAAGTGAAAGGAATCAGTGCCTGCTCGCCCTGAGCACGCACGCGATTCGCTTCCATGTATTCACGCAGGACCTGGTTGATGCGGGTCTGGTAGCCAGGACCGGCCGACTTGAACCATTCCAGCATGTCCACATCCAGACGAATCGTGACGATTTGTTTGACGCCGGCGACAGTGTGCGCCTTGGCCGGAACGCTTTCTTCGGTGCGCGCTGCCGGCTGATCCCACTCGGATACGTATTCTTTGTTCATTGCAATTCTTCCCATTTTGGAGGCGGAACAACAGTCCGCACATTCCGTTGATTGGACGCGTACTTGATCGTGAAAACCGCGACTGCGGCGGTTCCATGAAGTTAATTGTCGTCCCTGTATGTATCCAGGAAATTGCTAATATGCGGCAATTTGTATCTCAATGTAACAATGCAGCATTTGATACAGTGCGTTACAAGCGTCTTTACAACGCCGTCTTTTTTTGAGCGAACCGTGGCCTGCCGGCCGCACCGGGAACAAACTCGGCCAGTAACGGTATAATCACAGACCCGCCTCATACTTATCTCCAGCAGACCTCAGGAAAGCCAACGATGATCACCGCCGTCCACGCCCCCTCACCCGTCGAAGCCAAGTTGCGCGAGATCCTCGCGCGCCGCATCATGATCCTGGACGGCGCGATGGGCACGATCATCCAGCAATACAAGCTGGACGAGCAGGCCTACCGCGGCGGTCCGGACGGCCGCTTCGCCGGCTTCACGGCACCCGCCGCCAGTGGCGCGCGCGAGCTGTTCGTCAAGGGCAACAACGAATTGCTGAACCTGACGCAGCCGCAGATCATCCAGGAAATCCACGAGCGCTACCTCGCTGCCGGCGCCGACATCATCGAGACGAACACGTTCGGCGCGACCGGCGTCGCCCAGGACGACTACCACATGGCGCACCTCGTGCGCGAGATGAACGTGCAAGCCGCGAAGCTGGCCCGTGCCGCCTGCGTCAAGTATTCGACGCCGGACAAGCCCCGCTATGCCGCCGGCGCCCTCGGCCCGACGCCGAAGACGGCATCCATTTCGCCGGACGTGAACGACCCGGCCGCGCGCAACGTCACGTTCGACCAGCTCGTCGCCGCGTACTACGAACAGGTCGACGCGCTCGTCGAGGGCGGCGTCGACCTGCTGCTCGTCGAGACCATCTTCGACACGCTGAACTGCAAGGCCGCGCTGTTCGCCATCGACCAGTATTTCACCGAGCACCCGGCCACCCCGCGCCTGCCGCTGATGATCTCCGGCACCGTCACCGATGCGCTCGGGCCGCATCCTGTCCGGCCAGACCGTGTCCGCGTTCTGGAACTCCGTGCGTCACGCGAAGCCGCTGACGATCGGCCTGAACTGCGCGCTGGGCGCCGCCCTCATGCGGCCGTACGCGGAAGAGCTGTCGCAGATCGCCGACACGTTCGTCTGCATCTACCCGAACGCCGGCCTGCCCAACCCGATGAGCGACACCGGCTTCGACGAACTGCCGGAAGACACGTCCGCCCTGCTGCGCGAATTCGCCGACGCCGGCTTCGTCAACATCGCCGGCGGCTGCTGCGGCACGACGCCGGAGCGCATCCAGGCCATCGGCGCCCTGCTGGCCGATTGCCCGCCGCGGACCGTGCCCGAGATCCCCGTCGCGCTGCGCCTGTCGGGCCTGGAGCCGTTCGTCGTCGACGACACCTCGCTGTTCGTCAACGTCGGCGAGCGCACCAACGTCACGGGTTCGAAGGCGTTCGCGCGCATGATCCTGAACGAGCAGTTCGACGAAGCGCTGTCCGTCGCGCGCCAGCAGGTCGAGAACGGCGCCCAGGTCATCGACATCAACATGGACGAGGCGATGCTCGATTCGCAGGCCGCGATGACGCGCTTCCTGAACCTGATCGCATCGGAACCGGACATCTCGCGCGTGCCGATCATGATCGACTCCTCCAAGTGGAGCGTGATCGAGGCCGGCCTGAAATGCGTGCAGGGCAAGGCCATCGTCAACTCGATCTCGATGAAGGAAGGCGAGGAAGAATTCCTGCGCCAGGCCGCCCTGTGCCGCCGCTACGGCGCCGCGGTGATCGTGATGGCCTTCGACGAGAAAGGCCAGGCCGACACGTTCGAGCGCAAGCTCGAGATCTGCAAGCGCGCCTACGATCACCCTCGTGCAGAAGGTCGGCGTCCCGCCGGAAGACATCATCTTCGACCCGAGCATCTTCGCCCGATCGCCACCGGCATCGAAGAGCACAACAACTACGCCGTCGACTTCATCAACAGGTGCTGGATCCGCGAGCACCTGCCGATGCGAAGGTGCTCGGGCGGCGTGTCGAACGTGTCGTTCTCGTTCCGCGGCAACGACCCCGCGCGCGAAGCGATCCACACCGTGTTCCTGTACCACGCCATCAAGGCCGGCATGACGATGGGTATCGTCAACGCGGGCATGGTGGGCGTGTACGACGATCTCTCCCCTGAACTGCGCGAGCGCGTGGAAGACGTCGTGCTGAACCGCCGCGACGACGCCACCGAGCGCATGATCGAATTCGCCGGCACCCTGAAGGCCGGCGGCGCGAAACAGGAACAGAATCTCGAGTGGCGCGACGCGCCCGTCGGCAAGCGCCTCGCGCATGCGCTCGTGCACGGCATCACGCAGCTGATCGTCGAGGACACCGAGGAAGCGCGCCAGCAGATCGCGAACGATGGCGGCCGCCCGATCCAGGTGATCGAAGGCCCGCTGATGGACGGCATGAACGTCGTCGGCGACCTGTTCGGCCAAGGCAAGATGTTCCTGCCGCAGGTGGTGAAATCGGCGCGCGTGATGAAGCAGGCCGTCGCCCACCTGATCCCGTTCATCGAGGAAGAAAAGGCGGCCGAGGAAGCGCGCACGGGCATCGTCGCGAAACCGAAGGGCAAGATGGTCATCGCCACCGTGAAAGGCGACGTGCACGACATCGGCAAGAACATCGTGTCCGTGGTCCTGCAGTGTAACAACTTCGAGATCGTCAACATGGGCGTGATAGGGCGCCCGCGTCCGAGATCCTGGTGAAGGCCAAGGAAGAAAACGCGGACATCATCGGCCTCTCCGGCCTGATCACGCCGTCGCTCGAAGAGATGGCCGACGTCGCGCGCGAGATGCAGCGCGACCCGCTGTTCCGCGAGCGCCGCATTCCCCTCCTGATCGGCGGCGCGACGACGAGCCGCGCGCACACGGCCGTCAAGATCGCGCCGCATTACGAAGGCCCGGTCGTGTACGTGCCGGACGCGTCGCGCTCCGTCTCGGTGGGCCAGTCGCTCGTGACGGCGGAGACCCGCGACGGCTACGTCGCCGAGATCGCCGAAGACTACGTGCGCATCCGCGAACAGCACGCCAATAAAAAGGCGCTGCCGATGGTGAGCCTGGAACAGGCGCGCGCGAACAAGGCGCAGCTGGCGTTTTCGCCGCTGAAGCCGAAGTTCGTCGGCCGCCGCGTCTTCAAGAACGTCGACCTGGGCACGCTCGCCCGCTACATCGACTGGGGCCCGTTCTTCCAGACCTGGGACCTGGCCGGCCCGTATCCCGCGATCCTGACCGACGAGGTGGTGGGCGAAGCGGCGGCCAAGGTGTTCGAGGAAGGCCAGGCGCTGCTCAAGAAGATCATCGACGGCCGCTGGCTGACGGCGAACGGCGCCGTTGCCCTGCTGCCCGCGAACAGCGTCAACGACGACGACATCGAGATCTACACGGACCACACCGAGGCGAAGTCGCGTTCACGTGGTACGGCCTGCGCCAGCAGGGCGTCAGAGCCGGTGGTGGATGGCGTGCAGCGCCCGAACCAGTGCCTGTCCGACTTCATCGCGCCGAAATCGTCCGGCATCGCCGACTACATCGGCATGTTCGCCGTCACGGCGGGCATCGGCGCCGAGAAGATCGAGAAGCGCTTCGAGGCGCAGGGCGACGACTACTCGTCGATCATGGTGAAGGCCCTGGCCGACCGAGGTGCTGGTACGTCCAACGAACTCCTCCGTTTTAACCTTAGCAATACGTACTGGTCGAAGCAGCAGCACAACA
>NZ_CDRNIL010000062.1:0-7214 GCF_977014125.1 Massilia phosphatilytica | reverse complement strand
TTGTGTACTTCGTTCAGTTGCGTATTGCTAAGGTTAAAACGGAGGAGTTAGTTGGATGATCCAGCACCTGATGGACCTCGAAATGCCGCAGCTGGACGGCCACGCGGCCACCGTCGAACTGCGCAAGGATGCGCGTTTCGATAGGTTGCCGATCGTCGCCATGACGGCGCACGCGCTGGCCGAGATCCGCGAACGCTGCCTGCGCGAAGGCATGCAGGACTACGTCGCCAAGCCGGTCGAGCCGGAGAAGCTGTACGCCACGCTGGCGCGCTGGATCGGCCAGGCCGTGCCGCCGCCGCTGCCGGCCGGGGACGCCGTCGCGCCGGACGGGCCCACGCTGCCGGGACTGTCGAACGTGTCCGGCATCGACTCCTCGTACGGCCTGCGCCACGTGGCGGGCAACGTCGCGCTGTACGTCCAGCTGCTGGACCGCTTCCGCGCCGCCCAGCGCGCCGCCGGCGCCGAGATCCGCGCCGACTACGAGGCCGGCCGGCTGCGCCAGGCGGCCGCGCGCGCGCACCTGCTGCGCGGCGTGGCCGGCAACATCGGCGCGCGCGAGCTGCAGACGCTGGCGCAGGCGGTGGAAGAGGGCCTGGCGCTGGCCTCGCCCGACCGCGCCCGCGCGGCGTCCGGCGTGCGCGCGCTGGAAGCGGCCGTGGAAGCGACGATGGCATCGCTCGACCGTTATTTTGCCCACGCGGCCGCCGCCCCGCCCGAGTCCGCGCCGATTGACGCGCCCGCGGCGGACGGCGCCACCGGCGGCGACGCCGATGCGCTCGCCGCCGCCGCCCAGCTCGACCACCTGCTGGCCGAATACTCGGGCGACGCCATCGATTACTTCGAGACGGTGCGCGCGCTGCTCGCGGGCGTCCTCGACGGCGAGCGGATGGCACGCCTGGCGCAGCACCTGTCCCGTTACGAATTCGAAGAGGCGCGCCGGCTGCTGCCGCAGGCGGCCGCCGCAACCCGCCCCGATACCGCGGAAACCTGATGAATATTGCAGCCACCGGACACCCCGGCAACAACGACAAGCCGACCATCCTGATCGTCGACGACACGCCCGACAACATCATGCTGCTGTCGCGCCTCCTCAAGGACAGGTACAACACGAAGGTCGCCAACAACGGCACCCTGGCGCTGCAGATCGCCCAGTCCACGCCCGGGCTGGACCTGATCCTGCTCGACGTCATGATGCCCGGCCTGGACGGCTACGAAACGTGCCGCCAGCTGAAAGCCAATCCCGTCACGGCCGGTATCCCGGTCATCTTCCTGACGGCGAAGAACCAGGTCGAGGACGAGGCGATGGGCCTGTCGCTGGGCGCCGTCGACTGCATCGCCAAGCCGGTCAGCCCCCCGATCCTGTTTGCCCGCGTGGCCACGCAGCTGACGCTCCTCGATGCGCGCCGCCAGCTGCAGGCACACAACGAGAACCTGGAAAAGCTCGTGCAGGACCGCACCGCGCAGCTCGCGCTGATGCAGGAGGCGATCATCATGGCGATGGGGACGCTGGCCGAGACGCGCGACAACACGGCGGTGGCGAAGGGCGACAATCACATCCGCCGCACGCAGAACTATGTGCGCGCGCTGGCGCAGCACC
This sequence comes from Massilia phosphatilytica, assembly GCF_977014125.1. Lineage (NCBI taxonomy): Bacteria > Pseudomonadati > Pseudomonadota > Betaproteobacteria > Burkholderiales > Oxalobacteraceae > Massilia > Massilia phosphatilytica. Next base: position 5,617 of record NZ_CDRNIL010000062.1, on the reverse strand, counting down.
TGCAGCGCCATCCGCGCTTCGCGGCCGAACTCAGCGACGAGAACATCGAGCTGCTGTACCGCTCGGCGCCGCTGCACGACATCGGCAAGGTCGGCATCCCGGACCGCATCCTGCTCAAGCCCGGCCTGCTCGACCGCGAGGAATTCGAGGTCATGAAGCTGCACGCCGTGTACGGCCGCGACACGATCATGCTCGTCGAGAAGCACATCGGCGGCACCAACGGCTTTTTGATGTTCGCGCGCGAGATCGCCCATTCGCACCAGGAAAAGTGGGACGGCTCCGGCTACCCAGACCGCCTGGCGGGCGAGCAGATCCCGCTGTCGGCGCGCCTGATGGCCGTGGCCGACGTGTACGACGCGCTGATCTCGCGCCGCGTGTACAAGGCCGCGTTCACCCACCGCCAGGCGCTGGACGTGATGCGCAAGGGCCGCGGCACGCATTTCGATCCTGACGTGCTCGACGCCTTCTTCGAGATCGAGGACAGGTTCGCCGCCATCGCCGCCGAATTCCGCGACGCCGACGCGTAATCCGGTGCGAGCCCTTCCGCGCACGGGCCGAATGATATATATTGTTTGGCTTGTTTGAAGAAGGAGGTCCCGATGGCGAGGGCGACGACGGCCAGGGCGGCCGCGAAGACCGCAGTGAAGCCGGCAGTGAAGCCGGCAGCGAAGGCGACGGCAAAGCCGGCCGCGAAGAAGGCAGCGGTCGCGAAAACGGCTGCCGTGAAGACGGCGCCGGCAAAGACGCCCGTGAAAACGGCCGCGGCGAAAACGACAACGAAGGCGAAGGCGCCGGCGCCGGCGAAGACGACGCGCGCGAAGGCCGCCGGTCCGGCCACGGTGGCCCGGCAGGCGGCACGCGCCATCGCCGCGCCCGCCCACGGCGCGCGCACGAAGCGCGCATCCGCGGCGGCAGCGACGGCACCGTCCGCGCGCCCGCGCCTCGTGCGCGACAGCTTCACGATGCCCGAGCAGGAATACGCCGTGCTCGGCGCCGTCAAGCAGGCCTGCCTCAAGGCCGGCCTCGACGTCAAGAAGAGCGAACTGCTGCGCATCGGCGTGGCGCTGCTCGGCCAGCTCGACATGGCGGCCGTGCGCGCCGTGCTCGCCAGCCTGCCCCAGCTCAAGACGGGACGCCCGCGGGCGAGTGACGCCGCCCGTGGCGCAGCGCCGCGCCGCGCTCAGTGATGGGTCGGCGGCGGCGCCTCGGTGCGCGCTTCGGCCGTCAATTCCTTCAGCTCGCGGATCGGGATATTCGACTTCTCGTGCATCCGCAGCAGGATCGTCGCGCCGACGTTCAGCTTGCGGTGCCGGATCTTGCTGATGATGGGCGGCTGGACCTCCAGGACGCGGCACAGTTCCGCGTCGTTCTTCAGCTGCATTCGTTGAATCAAGGTGTCGAGTAATTTGTTCGGAACAAAACTCGACGGCTCCATGGCCCGGGCGCGATGCATCGCCTCGAGCAACTCTTGTTTTTTCTGCCGTACGCTCATGAACTCCTCCGCATGGGAAATTGTTCAAGACAGATCGACTGTTTTGGAGAGTTGCGGTTCCGCTCGGCTCTTGCCCCGTCCGAATGGAATCCAGCCCGACCGTTTCGTTTTGTTGACTTATGCCTGGTGGGTTTGTTGGAATGCTACTACGGAGTTGACAAATCCGACGCACTGTTCATGACTAAAACGCCATAACGCACATCTTTCTTGCTGGAATTTACGTTAATTTCAGTCCGGAACGTGTCAAAACGAAGGTGCGGTCGGCCATCGCGGCCGCCGCGTGCGAATGGGTGACCATGATCGCGCCCGCGCCGCTGGCCTTGATCTCGGCGCGCAGCAGGCGCAGGATGCCGTCGGCCGTTTCCGGGTCGAGGTTGCCGGTCGGCTCGTCCGCCAGCAGCAGGGCGGGGCGGTGCACGAGGGCGCGCGCGATGGCCACCCGCTGCAGCTCGCCGCCCGACAACTGGCGCGGGAAGTCGGCGCCGCGCCCGGCCAGGCCGACCGCGTCCAGCATCTGCGTGGCGCGCGCCGGGTCCGGACTGCCGTTCAACAGCAGCGGCAGTGCGACGTTCTGTGCGAGCGTCAGGTGCGGCAGCACGTGGAAGGCCTGGAAGATGAAGCCCATGCGCGTGCGCCGCAGGCGCGTGGCGGCGTCGTCGTCCAGCGCCGTCATGGGCGTGCCGTCGACGCGGACCTCGCCGCCGTCCGGCGCGTCGAGCCCGGCGATCAGGTTCAGCAGCGTGGACTTGCCCACCCCCGATTCGCCCATGACCGCGACGAATTCGCCCGGTTCGAAGCGGTGCGAGAGGGCCGCCAGCACGGTGCGGCCGCCATAGGATTTGCTGAGGTTGACGAGTTCGAGCATGGATCGCCGGGTTGGCAAAACCGCTACTCTAGCACGCGCGGTAGCACGCGGGCGACGGCCCGTTCACTCGTCACGCATGCGCGTGCGGAATCCCGGAATCGCGTATCATGGCCGGAACGGCAACATTCCAGCCGGCCGCGCGGTGCGGCCGCACTACCGAGGACGCCCCGATGCTGAACGCCACATCGCCCGCAGTGCCCGCAGCAAACGATGGATTGCATGTACCCGCCGAACTGGACGAGAGCTTGCGCGCCCGCCAGGCCTGCATCTCGCCCAAATTCCTGTACGACCCGCTCGGCTCGAAACTGTTCGAGGCGATCTGCGAACTGCCCGAGTACTATCCCACGCGGACGGAGGCCGGCATCTTCGACCTGCACGGCGCCGAGATCGCGCGCACGGTCGGCACGGGTGCTACCCTGATCGACCTGGGCGCCGGCAATTGCGCCAAGGCCGCGGGCCTGTTCCCGCTGCTGCAGCCGCGCCAGTACGTCCCCATCGACATCTCGGCCGACTTCCTGCACGACGCCGTGGGATGGTCTCGGGCAGTTCGGTGGCCTCAAACCGTTTCGAGCCCCGACGGTCGTGCAGCTGGGCGAGATGCAGGCCTGGCGGGCGCGCAAGCTCTCGTCATGTTGGCGGGTACATGCAATCCATCGTTTGCTGCACATGCGGGGAGTGTGGCATTTCACATCGGGGCCGTCCTCGGTAGTGCAGCCACACACAGCCACTGAGAATGTTCGTTCGGCCATGATACGCGATTCCGGGATTCCGCACGCGCATGCGTGACGAACGGGCCGTCGCCGCGTGCCTACCGCGCGCGTGCTAGAGTAGGCGTTTTGCCAACCCGGCGATCCATGCTCGAACTCGTCAACCTCAGCAATTCTATGGCGGCCGCGCCGTGCTGGCGGCCCTCTCGCACCGCTTCGAACCGGGCGGATTCGTCGCGGTCGTGGGCGAATCGGGGGTGGGCCAGTCCACGCTGCTGATCGCGGCTCGACGCGCCGGACGGCGGCGAGGTCCGCGTCGACGGCGCGCCCATGACGGCGCTGGACGACGACGCCGCCACGCGCCTGCGGCGCACGCGCAGTGGGCTTCATCTTCCAGGCCTTCCTGCGGCCGCCTGACGCTCGCAGGCAACGTCGCACTGCCGCTGCTGTTGAACGGCAGTCCGGACCCGGCGCGCGCCACCGCGGATGCTGGACGCGGTCGGCCTGGCCAGGGCGCGGCGCCGACTTCCCGCGCCAGTTGTCGGGCGGCGAGCTGGGCGTCGCGCACGCCCTGTGCCGCCCCGCCTGCTGCTGGCGGAGCGAGCCGACCGGCCAAGCTGCTGGAGCCCGACGGCATCCTGCGCCTGCTGCGCGCCGAGATCAAGGCCAGCGGCGCGGGCGTCGTGGTCACCCCATTCCGCAGCACAGCAGCCATGGCCAACCGCACCTTCGGTTTTTGACACGTTCCCGGACTGGAGACGACGTAATTCCAGCAAGAAGATCTGCGTATGGCGTTTTAGGTCATTGGAGCAGTTTCCGTCGGATTTGTCGACTCCGTAGTAGCATTCCAACAAACCCACCACGGTGACCGAACAAAACGAAACGGTCGGCTGGATTCCATTCGAGCGGGCAGAGGCCGAAGCGGAACCACAACAGTCAATATCTTCTTGAACAATTTCCATGCGGAGGATTCATGGCGCCAGAGCAAGAGTTTGCTCGAGGCGATGCATCGCGCCGGGCCGTGGAGCCGTCGATTTTTTGTTCCGAACAAATTACTCGACACCTTGATTCAACGAATCCGCGACGACGCGGAACTGTGCCGCGTCCTGGAGCCGCCGCCGTCGTCGCAAGATCCGGCACCGCAAGCTGAACGTCGGCGCGACGATCCTGCTGCGGATGCACGAGAAGTCGAATATCCCGAATCCGCGAGCTGAAGGAATTGACGGCCGAAGCACGGGCGCCGAGCTGCGCCGCCGCCGACCCCATCACTGAGCGCGGCGCGGCGCTGGCCGCGGGCGGCGTCGCTCCCGCCGGCGGCACTGCAGCTGGGCACTGCGAGCGCCGCGCGCGCGCCGCCATGTCGACTCGGCCCGAGCAGCGCCACGCCGATGCGCAGCGGTTCGCTCTTCTTGACGTCCGAGCCGCCTTGAGGCAGGCCTGCTTGAGCGGCGCCGAGCACGGCGTATTCCTGCTCGGGCATCGTGGGAGCTCGCGCACGAGGCGCGGGCGCGGACGGTCTGCGCCGCGGAATGGCGGTTCGTGCGCGCGCCGTGGGCGGGCGCGGCGATGGCGCGCGTCCGGGCCGCGGTCGCCGGCGGCCTTCGGCGCGCGTCGTCTTCGCCGGCGCCGGCGCCTTCGCCTTCGTTGTCCGTTTTCGCCGCAGCCATTTTAGCGGGCGTCTTTGCCGGCGCTCTTCACGGCCACCGGTTTCGCGACCGCTGCCTTCTTCGCGGCGGCTTTGCCGTCGCCTTCGCTGCCGGCTCACTCCAGCTTCGCTGCGGTCCCTTCGCGGCCGCCCTCGGCCTTCGGTGCCTTGCACTTGCAAACAAGGCCGACGATGTCCTTCGGCCCGTGGCCGGAAGGGCTCGCACCGGATTACGCGTCGGCGCTCGCGGAATTCGGCGGCGATGTGGCCGCGAACCTTCCTCCTCGATCTCGAAGAAGGCGTCGAGCACGTAGGATCGAAATGCGTGCCGCGGCCCTTGCGCATGCCACGCGTCCAGCGCCTGGCGGTGGGTGAACGCACGTGTGCCGCGGCGCGAGATCGAGCGCGTCGTACACGTCGGCCACGGCCATGGCGCGCCGACGGCGGGATCTGTAGGCGGTCTGGGTAGCCGGAGCATCCACTTTCCTGGTGCCGATGGGCAATCTCGCGCGCGAAGCATCAAAAAGCCGTTGGTGCCGCCGATGTGCTTCTCAACAACAGTGATCCTGTCAGCGGCCGGTGCACGGCGTGCAGCTTCATGACCTCGAATTCCTCGCGGTCGAGCAGGCCGGGCTTGAGCAGATGCATCGGGATGCCGACCTTGCCGATGTCGTGCAGCGGCGCCGAGCGGTACAGCAGCTCGATGTTCTCGTCGCTGAGTTCGGCCGCGAAGCGCGGATGGCATTGCAGGTGCTGCGCCAGCGCGCGCACCATAGTTCTGCGTGCGGCGGATGTGATTGTCGCCCTTCGCCACCGCCGTGCTGTCACGCGTCTCGGCCAGCGTCCCCATCGCCATGATGATCAGGTGCTGGATCATCCAACTAACTCCTCGTTTTAACCTTGATGAT
>NZ_CDRNIL010000061.1:0-2797 GCF_977014125.1 Massilia phosphatilytica | reverse complement strand
TTTTGCCTGTTACTTCGTTCAGTTACGTATTGCTAAGGTTAAAACGGAGGAGTTAGTTGGATGATCCAGCACCTGGTGTACCATGCTGATGCGTTGAGAAACCAATCTTCCGACCCATCTGCAATCCGCGCGCTTGCTGGCCGCGCTGTGCACGCTGCTGCTGGCCTGCCTCGCCTTCGTTCCCGTCGCCCGCGCGGACGACGATTTCCTGCCGCCCGAACAGGCGTTCAAGTTTTCCGCGACATGGCGGATGCGCACACGATCGTCGTGAATTATGCGATCGCCGACGGCTACTACATGTACCGCGAGCGCTTCCACTTCAGTGCGAACGGCGCGAAGTTGGGCGAGCCCGCCATCCCGCCCGGCAAGGTCAAGTTCGACGACACGTTCCAGAAGAACGTCGAGACCTATCACCACGGCGTCGAGATCCGCATCCCCGTCGAGGCCGCGGGGCCCTTCAAGCTGAACGCCAGCGGCCAGGGCTGCGCGGACAAGGGCCTGTGCTATCCGCCGCAGGACACGTCGATCCAGCTCGCGCCGGGCGGCGGCGGCGAGCCGCAGATGAGCGTCGCGCCAGGGCAGTCGCTGCCGCCCGGCCAGGGCACCTTCGCATTCCCGGGCACAGCCGCCCAGCCGGCGCCGCAAGTCGATACGCCCGCCGCGCTGGCACCGGCAGTGGCGCCGGCCGCGCAACGCGCCGCGCCTGCGCCTGCGCGCGGCGCGCCGTCCGAACTGTCCGGCATCGCGTCGCTGCTGCAGGGCGGCCGCCTGCTCGCCATCGTCCCCGCCTTCATCCTGCTGGGCCTGGGCCTCGCGTTCACGCCGTGCGTGCTGCCGATGGTGCCGATCCTGTCGTCGATTATCGTGGGCGAGGGCAGACAGGTGCACGCGCTCGCGCGGACCTTGTGTTGTCGCTCGCGTATTCAGCTCGGGCATGGCGATCGTCTACACGGCGCTCGGCGTCGCCGCCGGCCTCGTCGGCGAAGGCCTCGCGGCCGCGCTGCAGAATCCGTGGGTGCTGCTCGACGCTTCGCCTTGCTTGATCGCGGCGATGTCGCTGTCGATGTTCGGCGTGTTCCAGCTGCAGGCTGCCGGCCGCGCTGCAGACCCGCCTGGCCAGCGACTAGCGGGGCGCCAGGCGTCCGGCAAGTTGGCCGGCGTGTTCGTGATGGGCGCGCATCTCCGGCGCTGATCGTCGGCCCGTGCGTGGCCGCGCCGCTCGCGGGCGCGCTCGTGTACATCAGCCAGACGCGCGACGTCGTCGATCGGGCGGCTGCCGCCCTGTTCGCGATGGCGATCGGCATGAGCATTCCGCTGCTGCTCGATCGGGCGTGTCGGCCGGCTCGCTGCTCCCGCGTGCCGGCATGTGGATGGAGGCCGTCAAGCGTTTCTTCGGCGTGCTGATGCTCGCCATGGCCTTGTGGATGGCCGCGCCCGTGCTGCCGGGCCTCGCGCAGATGCTGCTGTGGGCCGCGCTGCTGCTGGGCTATGGCTTTTATCTGCTGCGCGGTCTCGGCAAACATGGGCATTGGGCCGGCGCGGCCCTGGGCGCGGCGTGTGTCGTGCTCGGCGCGGTCCAGCTCGTGGGCGCGGCCAGCGGCGCACGCGATCCGATTGCGCCGCTGGCCCGCTTCACGGGCGGCGCGCCGGCGCAGCGGCTCGCGTTCACGCGCATCAAGACCGTGGCCCAGCTCGACGCCGCGCTGGCCGCGACGGGCGGCCGCACGGCGCTGCTGGATTTTTATGCGGACTGGTGCGTGTCGTGCAAGGAGATGGAAAAGCTGACCTTCGTCGACCCGACCGTCAAGGCGCGGCTGGCGAATACGGTGCTGCTGCAGGTCGATGTGACGGCCAACGATGCGGATGACCGGGCGATGCTCAAGCGCTTCGGCCTGTTCGGGCCGCCGGGGATCATCATGTTCGACAAGCGGGGTACAGAGATTCCTGATAGCCGGGTGATCGGCTATCAGGACACGAACAAGTTCCTCGGTTCGCTGGCCAAGTTGCTGTAGGGTGGGCGGCCCCCGCCCACGCGCACAACGTTCGCCGGCACGGGCGGTATCGCGAACGTCGCGTATCGCCGCGTGGGCACGGGGTGCCCACCCTACCGATCAGCCGCGACGCATGCCGTGGCCGTGACCGTGGCCATGGCCATGGCCGAAGCGCGCGGCTTTCTCGTCGAACGTCTTTTTCTGGTCCGCGCTCAGACCGATAAACGTGTTCAGGGACGCCTGGCGCTGCTCGAGCGCGGCCGTGCGCTGCTTCTGCATGTCGATCATCTTCGCCATGCGTTCCGGCGCCGTCAGGTTGGCCCAGGCAGCGCGGTCGTGCTGCCGGTGTGCCTGCGGCTGCATCGACGCGACGAAGGCGTTCCAGGCGTTTTCCTGGGCCGGCGTGATCTTGAGCTCGTCGTGCAGCCTGGCGATACGCTTCGCACGGAACGCGGCGCGCTGTTCCGGCGTCGGTTTCTGGTGCTGCATGCCGTGGCGGGCCGGCGGTGCGGCCTGGTCCGTCGTTTGTGCGTGGGCGCCCAGCGCGGCGGTGCCGAGGGTCAGCGCGGACAGGGCGGTCATCAGGTATTTGCGATAGGTTTTCATCTCGTATCCTAGTCAGGGGTAAATTGACAAACAGCCAAACGTTGTCATCGTGCTCCGATCGGCGTCTATCGCGTCGTCTTCGCATGGTGTTCATCATGGCCCCGAGTTGTAAGCGCAGCGTTTCCGCTCTCTTGGTTACTTGGATTCTCCCAGGTGCTGGATCATCCAACTAACTCCTCCGTTTTAACCTTGAGCAAATG
>NZ_CDRNIL010000060.1:0-2246 GCF_977014125.1 Massilia phosphatilytica | reverse complement strand
TCCTCTACTTCGTTCAGTTGGTCTTGCTAAGGTTAAAACGGAGGAGTTAGTTGGATGATCCAGCACCTGCTGCGGCGTTTGGCGAAAGCCTTCGACGTCCTGGTCCAGCAATCTTCCGGCAGCATCGTGATGGTCGACGGCGAATTTTCTGAAGGTTCGGAAGGCGGCTCGTTCCCCGTGCCGATCATGGCCACGTCCGAGATCGTCGTGCAGGTGTCGACGAGCGCCGCGTCGATCACGAACGCGTATGCGCTGATCAAGCGGCTGTCGCAGCATCTCGGCCGCCGTCCGTTCGGTATTCTCGTCACGGGCGCTACCGAAGCCGAGGCGAAGGTGGTATACGATAATATGTCATCTGCGGCAACTCGTTACTTGGCGGTAACGCTGAGCTCCATGGGCTCCGTGCCGGCGGACGAGTACCTGCACCGCGCCGCGCGCCTCGGACGCGCCGTGGTCGACGCATTCCCGCTGGCCGGCGCTTCGGTGGCTTTCCGCCGCCTGGCCGGGCGCTTTGCGCGCACCGGCATGCAGCAGGGACGGGCCGCTTGAAGCGGCATGATTAACCAATCACTGGAACCATGTACACGGTCAAAGGGAAAGCGGACAAGAACTCTTTGCTGACGGAACACATGCCGTTGGTGAAGCGTCTCGCCCACCAGATGAAGGCCAAGCTCCCGCCGTCCGTCGAAGTCGATGACCTGGTACAGGCAGGCATGATCGGCCTGCTCGATGCGATCAACCGCTACGAGGAGAACCACGGCGCGCAGTTCGAGACCTATGCGGTGCTGCGCATCCGCGGCGCCATGCTGGACGAGCTGCGCAGCAGCGACTGGATGCCGCGCTCCACGCGCGCCAATATGCGCAAGGTCGAGCAGGCCATGGCTACGCTGCAGCAGCAGCTGGGCCGTCCGCCCAGCGAATCCGAAGTGGCGAAGTCGCTCAAGCTGTCGCTGGCCGATTATCAGGACCTGCTGGGCGATTCCGGCGGCCACCAGCTCGTGTACTACGAGGATTTCCACGACGAAGAGGGCAGCGACAGCTTCCTCGACCGCTATGCCGTGGACGACGACGACCCGCTCAAGAGCCTGCTCGACACGGACTTCCGCCAGACCGTCATCGACGCCATCGACGCGCTGCCGCCGCGCGAGAAGATGCTGATGGGCCTGTACTACGAAGAAGAACTCAACCTCAAGGAAATCGGCGCCGTGATGGGCGTGTCGGAATCGCGCGTCTCGCAGCTGCACACCCAGGCCGTGGCGCGCCTGCGTACCTATCTGCGGGAGCGTTCGTGGACCTGACCAGCCTGCTCGGCCTCGCACTGGCGCTGGCCGGGGTCTTCGTTGGGCACACGCTCGACGGCGGCAAGTTCTCCTCGCTGATCCAGCCGGCCGCGTTCGCCATCGTCGTGGTCGGCACGTTCGGCGCCGTGCTGCTGCAGACCAAGGCGCAGGCGTTCGTGCGCGGCGTGCGCATGCTGCGCTGGGTATTCATCACGCCGCCCGACCGCCGCCAGGCGCTCGCGCGCGAGATCCACCTGTGGAGCCTGTCGGCACGGCGCGACGGGCTGCTGTCGCTCGAACAGTACATGGCGAAGGCCGATCCGTTCATCCAGAAGGGCCTGCGCCTCGTCGTCGACGGCATCCAGCCGGACAAGCTGCGCAGCCTGCTCGACACGGAAATCAACACCTACGAATTCCGCGAACGCCAGGCCGCGCGCATCTGGGAATCGGCGGCCGGCTATGCGCCGACGGTCGGCATCCTCGGTGCCGTGCTGGGCTTGATCCACGTGATGGAAAACCTGTCCGACCCGTCGCGCCTGGGCGCCGGCATCGCCGTCGCGTTCGTCTCGACCGTGTACGGCGTCGGCCTCGCGAACCTGTTCTTTTACCCGGTCGGCAACAAGATCAAGGGCATCGTCGCCGAGCGCGTGGCCCAGTACGAAATCCTGACCGATGTCTTCCACGACATCGCCACCGGCGACTACACGCGCGTGATCGAAGAGCGCGTGGCGTGCCTGCTGGCGCAGCACTGATCCCGCTGCCATGGCGCGCCGCCGACCGTACGAACAGGACACCGAGAACCACGAGCGCTGGCTGATTTCCTACGCCGACTTCATCACCTTGCTGTTCGCGTTCTTCGTCGTCATGTACGCGGTGTCCGTGGTCAATATTGGCAAGTACACGGTGTTGTCGGAAGCGCTGGGCGACGCGTTCGGCGGGTGCTGGATCATCCAACTAACTCCTCGT
>NZ_CDRNIL010000059.1:0-13673 GCF_977014125.1 Massilia phosphatilytica | reverse complement strand
GTTGTGGCTTGGTTCCGTTTACGTATTGCTAAGGTTAAAACGGAGGAGTTCGAGTTGGATGATCCAGCACCTGTCGCAGTCGGACAGGGCGACGGCTTCCGACGCGTAATGTGACGCGTGTGGATGCCGTCGACGCCGAGCATGTCGCCCTTCATCGGGAAGCTGAGCACCTGTTCGTTGCCGAATTCGTCGATCAGCACGGTTTTCAGGAAGCCGGAGTTGACGATGTACAAGGTGTCGAATGCCTGGCCGATCGTGTGCACGCGTTGCCCGGTCTTGAACTGCACGTGCTGGAACAACAGTTCCTCCGTATTCATCGATACGGCGGCCGGGATGTGAAGCAGGTCGCAGACCTCTTTCAGGTTCGACCAGAGACGACCCTGGCGCTGACGTCCGGCTTCCATCTGTGACGAGTGCAGGGTCGACGGGGAGGCGTTGCGTTGTTCTGAAGTTAGCTGGGACTGCATACTCATCTCCAGGTTTAGGATTTCAAAGAAGCAAGCTGCGGTCCGGTGATGCCAGCGCGGTGTCGGAGCACAGAGCGGACTGACTGGATACGGGTATGGACCGCAGGCAAGTCGAAACGCTGAAGTCAGTATGCCAACACGAGTCCGGCATTAATATCAGCAACGGCTGAATGTGTAGTAGGAGGGGAGCGTCAAACTGTAGGAATTTTCTTACTGCCGACCGGTCGCTCAGAGGGGAATACGAATGAAACGCGGGTAGGACTACGAGTGAGGAGTGAGCCCTGCGCGTTCAGGAAAATCTATGGAGCAGGGCACAAAAAGTGTCGTCAGAATGTCAAATTTGTTTCGGGCGGCGCCCTGTCAGGCTTTCATCGGCGCCAGCAGACGGTGCGCGACCGCATACTGGACCATTTCCGACAGCGAGGTCATGCCCATTTTCTGCATGATGCGGGTCTTGTGGGTGCTGACCGTCTTCACGGACAGGTGCAGGTTGTTGGCGATCTCGGTGATCGATTTGCCGCCCACGAGCAGGGAAAATGCTCGAATTCGCGATCCGAGAGTTGCTTGTGCAGCAGCTGTTCGTTCGGCGCCATGATGTTCAGCGCCAGCTGCTCGGCCACTTCCGTGCTGATGTACGGCCGGCCGGACGCCACCTTGCGGATCGCGCCGACGAGCTGCGTGCCCGCGCTTTCCTTGGTGGGATAGCCCTGGGCTCCGGCGCGGATGGCGCGCACGGCGTACTGCTCTTCCTCATGCATCGTCAGGATCAGGATGGCGAGCTTGGGTGCCTCGCTGCGCACCTGGCGGATCAGGTCGACGCCGCTGCGGCCCGGCATGGACAGGTCGAGCAGCAACAGGTCGAAGCCGCCCTGGCGTACCAGCGACAGCACTTCGAAGCCGTTGATGGCCTCTCCGACGATCTCGATGTCGAGCGCGCCGTCGAGGATACGCTTGAGACCTTCGCGCATGATCGTGTGGTCGTCGGCGATGACAATGCGAATCATAAAGTGTCCCCCAAGGGGTCAATTGTAAAATAGAAGGTAAAAAGATATCACGTCAGCAACACTGACGTTGCCTTTTTTTGGACAATGCCCACTGTCCGATGACAGCGACGCAACCCGAAGTCGGTCGCTCAGGTGCCGGGTTCGCGGATCAGGCGGTGCACCAGCACGGGCTTGCTGGTATGCGACAGCACCTTGTTGGTCACACTACCTAGCAGTAATTGCCCCCAGCCGCTGCGGCCGTGCGAGCCCATGAAAATCAGGTCGCAGTGTTGCTGTTCCGCCACGTCCGACGATCTTGAGCGCCGGCGCATCGGAAAACGCCGTCATGCAGGCATGCTTGAGGCTGCAGCCTTCCGCCGAGCGCACGATCGAGCCCATGTACTCCTGGCCCAGCCGCTGCATCTGCTCGAAGTATTCCTCCTCGCTGGGGTAGGCGGGTGGAACGATCTCGACATACACCGGGTACTGGTACTCGGGCGCGACGAACAGGGCCAGCACTTCGGCTCCCATCTGCTGGGCGAATTCTGACGCCGGCGCAGGCGGTGTGCTGCGATACCGTGGAGCCGTCGGTGGTGATCAGAATTTTCTGGTACATGGTGAGTCCTCCCTCGCGTCACGCTACGCTCTCATTGTAGTTCGCGTTTGACCTCTTGGCAGAACGTAAATGATTGATCTTGCTCAGTGATGTGCTCGGCTGTCCGCAGGCAAATACCGGATGTCACAAATTACCCCGCGATAAAAAAATACAACAGATACTTTGCGAAATTATCCAGAAACCGGTGTAAAAGATTGTCGTCAGACCAAGATTACCCATGATTCCGTTGCGTGGGCATTTCCGAAGATTTACCTACGGCAACCACACTGATACACTCGTCGGAAATTCGTACCGTCAGCGTAATGACGGCAGCCGTACCGCACACAGCAAAGATGATTGCGACATTTAAATTATGGAGAAGCAGGGACTATGACCGACGCCGCTGACGATTTCGACGCACTATTCGAGGAAGTGGCAGCGCAGCGTGCCAGCGCACCTGCAGCCGCTCCGACTCCCGCGCCAGCACCCGCACCCGCCGCCAGCGACGACACCGACGACCTGGAGGCGCTGTTCGACCAGGTCGCGGCCACGAGCGCCCCGGCCCCGGCCGTCGTGCCTGCGCCGGCCGCGCCGGTCGCGGCCGCCGCACCGGCCGAGGCGGCCGGAGAAGAACACGAAAAAGGCATGTACGAGCGCCTGGGCGGCATCGTGCGCCTGCTGCACGACTCGCTGCGCGAGCTGGGCTACGACAAGGCGCTGACCGAAGCGTCGTCCCAGATCATGGACGCGCAGGACCGCCTGGAATACGTAGCCACCCTGACCGAACAGGCCGCCAACAAGGTGCTGAACACCCTGGACGACGGCATGCCGGCCCAGGACGTGCTGTCCAAGCAGGCCAAGGACATGGAAAACCGCTGGGACGACCTGTTCGCGGGCAAGCTCTCGATCGAGCAGTTCAAGGCCCTGGCCGGCGACTCGAAGCAATTCGCCCAGCGGGTCTCGGAAGCGACCGAAGCCGAGAAGGCACGCCTGCTCGAGATCATGATGGCCCAGGACTTCCAGGACATCACCGGCCAGCTGATCAAGAAAGTCGTGGTCATCACCAAGACGGTCGAGAACGAGCTGACCCAGCTGCTCAAGGACAGTGCGCCGCCGGACGTCAAGGAAAAGCTGGCGCAGAAGCAGGCCGCGCAGGAACAGCCGAAGCCGGAGCCGCTGATGCAGGGTCCGTCGGTGCCGTCCGCGGCGCTCGACCAGGACAGTGTCGATGATCTACTTGCCGATCTGGGATTCTAATGGATGAAATGCTCAAGGATTTCGTCGTCGAGGCGATGGATCTTGCAGCGAATGTCGAAGAGCATCTGCTGCACCTCGAAACGCGATCCCAATAACAAGGAAACGCTGAACGCGGTGTTCCCGCTCGTTGCGCACCATCAAGGGTGGCGCGGGTTTCATGGGGCTGCCGGCGCTCGTCGCGGCGTGCCACCTGACGGAAAACCTCTTCGACGCGCTGCGCACCGGCGCGGCCCCCGTCACGCCGGCCGCGATCGAAGCGTCGCTGCAGGCGTCCGGATTCAGTGGCCGACCAGCTGGGGTGACCTGAACAACGGCGCCACGCCGGACCAGCTGCCGTCGATGCCGCCGGACCTGGAGCGCATGCTCAAGGAGGCCATCGCCGGCAACGACGCCGCGCCCGCGCCCAAGGCCGCGCCCGCGCCGGCTCCGGCCGCGCCGGCACCTGTTCGCGGCGCCGGCAGCGGCACCTGCTGCCGCGCCGGCTGTTGTGGCGGTTGCCGATGGTCTCGACTGGGAAGCGATGTTCATGGCGGTCGTCCCGGCGGGCACTTATACGCCGAGCGCGGCGCCGGTCGCCGCGGCGCCCGCAGCCGTCGAGGCAGCGGCGCCCGCCGTCGCGCCGGTGCAGGCCGCGCCTGCCACGGCGCCGGCCGACGCCGCCGCACCGGGCAAGCCGGGCTGGGACAGCGTCGAGCGCACGCAACGAGGCCAAGCCGGCCAGCACCGGCCCGGCCAAGGACGAGAGCATCCGTATCGACGCGGTCAAGCTGGACGCGCTGCTGGAAGTGGCCGGCGAGTCCGTGCAGGCCGCGAACCAGGCCGCCGTGCTGCTCGAGCGCCTGTCGCAGTTCAAGTTCGAGGGCCAGGCCGCCACGCTGATGGCGACCCTGACCGAGACGCTGGAACGCGCGTCGCGCTACTCGGCCGAGCTGCAGCGCGCCACGCTGGCGACCCGCATGCAGCCGGTCGGCCGCCTGTTCCAGAAATTCCCGCGCCTCGTGCGCGAGCTCGCGAAGGACCTGGGCAAGGATGTCGAGCTGACCATCGAAGGCGCCGAGACGGAAGTCGATCGCGTCGTCGTGGACAGCCTGTACGACCCGCTCGTGCACATGCTGCGCAACGCGCTCGACCACGGCGTCGAGGGTCCGGACGACCGCGTGGCCAACGGCAAGCCGGCCAAGGCGTTCATCCTGCTGAAAGCCTGGCAGGAAGCGAACAGCGTCATGATCGTGCTGCAGGACGACGGGCGCGGCATGGACCCGGCCAAGCTGCGCAAGAAGGCGATGGAAAAGGGCCTGATCAGCGACAACCAGGCCACCAGCGACGACGAAGCGTACCAGCTCGTGTTCCTGCCGGGCTTCTCGACCAAGGAAGTGGCGTCGTCGGTCTCGGGCCGCGGCGTGGGCATGGACGTGGTCAAGACGGCCGTCGAGAAGAACCGCGGCGCGATCCGCATCGACTCGAATCTGGGCACGGGCACGAAATTCTCGATCCGCCTGCCGATCGAACTGTCGATCGTGCCGACCATGCTGGTGTCGACGTCGGGCGCGCAGTTGGCCCTGCCGATGGCCGTCGTCGAGCGCGTCGTCGAGCTGCCGGAGACCTTCATGCAGGTCGGCGGCGCCCCGGTGCTGAAGGACCAGGGCCGTCCGCTGCCGGTGCGGTCGCTGGCGCTGTCGCTCGGCTACGAAGCGTGCGTGGAGCGCGTGGGCATCGTCATCAACGCCCCGCAGCCGTACATCATCGCGGTGGAAGCCGTCGATGGCACGGCCGACCTGGTGATCAAGCCGATGACGGCGCTGACCGTCGAAGGCATCACCGGCACGGCGCGTTCGGCCGAAGGGTCGCTGGTGCTGGTCGTCGGCCTGTCGTTCCTCATGGACGGTTGCCGGTCGACGGTGAGGCTGGCCGCATAAACCACGCCGCGGGCGGCTTACAACATTTTTGCTACAAAGCTACGAAAAGCCTGCGCAGGAAATGCGCAGGCTTTTTTTATTTGCGCTTCTGAAAACACATCCGAACAAAATTTTTATATGGATGAGTTCATTGGAATAATCGTGCTGAAAAGGCCCTTGCTTCCGCATTGCACAAATATGGCATAATCAAAGACCATGCCCGCATGAAGCGGTCGTTTCTCTGGACTTCGCAACTCATTATGTTAAAAACGCTCTACGACAAACTTTGGGATTCGCATGTCGTGCGTGCCGATGCGGATGGCACCACCGTGCTGTATATCGACCGTCACCTGGTCCACGAAGTCACCAGCCCGCAGGCGTTCGAAGGCCTGCGCGAAGCCGGCCGCCCGCTATGGCGCACTTCGGCCAATCTTGCCGTAGCCGACCACAACGTGCCTACTACCGACCGCTCGCACGGCATTCTAGATGCAACGTCGCGCCTGCAGGTCGAAACGCTCGACAGCAACGCCAAGTCCTTCGGCCTCACGTACTTCAACATGAACGACAAGCGCCAGGGCATCGTGCACGTGATCGGCCCGGAGCAGGGCGCCACGCTGCCGGGCATGACCGTCGTCTGCGGCGACTCGCACACGTCGACCCACGGCGCGTTTGGCGCGCTGGCGCACGGCATCGGCACCTCGGAAGTCGAGCACGTGCTGGCCACGCAGACGCTGCTGGCGAAAAAATCGAAAGCGATGCTGGTGCAGCGTCGACGGCGAACTGCCGGCCGGGCGTGACCGCGAAGGACATCGTGCTGGCCGTGATCGGAAAGATCGGCACGGCCGGCGGCACCGGCTACGCCATCGAATTCGGCGGCTCGACGATCCGCGCGCTGTCGATGGAAGGACGCATGACCGTCTGTAACATGGCGATCGAAGCTGGCGCGCGCGCCGGCATGGTGGCGTTCGACGCCGTGACCGAGGCGTACGTCGCGCGGCCGTCCGCTCGCGCCCGACGGGCACCCTGTGGAACCAGGCGCTGGACGTACTGGCGCACCCTGCACTCGGACGCGGATGCCGAGTTCGACGCCGAGGTCGTGCGATCGACGCCGGCGCCATCGCGCCCGCAGGTGACCTGGGGCACGTCGCCGGAAATGGTGACGACGGTCGACGGCCGCATGCCCGACCCGGACGCTGGAAAAGGACGCCGGTCAAGCGCGACGCGCATGCTCAAGGCGCTGCGTCTACATGGGACCTGGAGCCGAACACCGCGCATGGCCGACATCCGGATCGACAAGGTCTTCATCGGCTCCTGCACCAACTCGCGTATCGAGGACCTGCGCGCCGCGGCCGACGTCGTGCGCGGGCGCCGGCGCGCGCCGGGCGTCAAGCTGGCGATGGTGGTGCCGGGTTCCGGACTGGTGAAGGCCCAGGCCGAACGCGAAGGCCTGGACCGCATCTTCCTGGACGCCGGCTTCGAATGGCGCGAGCCGGGCTGCTCGATGTGCCATGGCGATGAACGACGACCGCCTGTATCCCGGGCGAGCGCTGCGCGTCGACCTCGAACCGCAATTTCGAAGGCCGCCAGGGCGCAGGGTGGACGCACGCACCTGGTGCGCCCGGCGATGGCCGCGGCGGCTGCGTATCGCCGGGCATTTCGTCGATGTCCGCGCGCTCTGAGATGATGTAGGGTGGGCACCCGTGCCCACCATGCGTTCACGTAATCGGATACTTTGGTGGGCACGGGGTGCACCCTACGAGAAATCAATGAAGAAAATTTTTGCTCTCGCACTCATCGCACTCGCCGTCACCGGCTGCAACACCATCTCCGGCGTCGGCAAGGACGTGCAGAAGGTTGGCCAGGTCATCACGGGCGCCGGCGGGAAATAATCGGGTCGATCATGGATAAATTCAACGTACACGAAGGACTGGCGGTCCCGCTGGACCGGGCCAACGTCGACACCGACGCCATCATTCCGAAGCAGTTCCTCAAGTCGATCCGCCGCACCGGTTTCGGCCCCAACCTGTTCGACGAGTGGCGCTATCTCGACCACGGCGAGCCGGGCATGGACAATTCGAAGCGCCCGGTCAATCCGGACTTCGTGCTGAACCAGCCGCGCTACGCCGGCGCGTCGATCCTGCTGACCCGCAAGAACTTCGGCTGCGGCTCGTCGCGCGAGCACGCGCCGTGGGCCCTGCAGCAGTACGGCTTCCGCGCCGTCATCGCGCCGAGCTTCGCCGACATCTTCTTCAACAACTGCTTCAAGGGCGGTCTGCTGCCGATCGTCCTCGGCGAAGCCCAGGTCGACCAGTTGATCAACGAAGTCCAAGGCCTTCCCCGGCTACAAGCTGGTCGTCGACCTCGAGATGCAGACCGTGGGCACGCCCGACGGCCGCCTTGCGTTCGAATTCCCGATCGACGACTTCCGCAAGTACTGCCTGCTGAACGGCCTGGACGACATCGGCCTCACCCTGCGCCACGCCGACGACATCCGCGCCTACGAAGAGCGGCGCCTAGCAGCGCAGCCCTGGCTCGCCAACACCATCTGAACTGAGAACAAGAACATGAAGATTGCAATCCTGCCGGGCGACGGCATCGGTCCCGAAATCACCGCGCAAGCCGTCAAGGTCCTGAAGGCCCTGGGCGAATCGTTCGAACTGGAGAGCGCGGAAGTCGGCGGCGCCGGCTATGCGGCGCACGGCCATCCGCTGCCGCAAGGTACGCTGGCGCTGGCGAAAGCCGCCGACGCCGTGCTGCTGGGCGCCGTCGGCGACTTCAAGTACGACTCGCTGGAGCGCGCGCTGCGTCCGGAACAGGCCATCCTCGGCCTGCGCAAGGAACTGGGCCTGTTCGCCAACCTGCGCCCCGCGATCCTGTATCCGGAACTGGCCGGCGCCTCGACCCTGAAGCCGGAAGTGGTGTCGGGCCTCGACATCCTGATCATCCGCGAGCTGACGGGCGACGTCTATTTCGGCAAGCCGCGCGGCGTGCGCGAATGCCCGGACGGTCCGTTCGCCGGCCAGCGCGAAGGCTTCGACACGATGCGCTACGCGGAAGGCGAGATCCGCCGCATCGCCCACGTCGCGTTCCAGGCCGCGCGCAAGCGCAACCGCCGCCTGACGAGCATCGACAAGGCCAACGTGCTGGAAACGTTCCAGTTCTGGCGCGACATCGTCACCGACGTGCACAAGGAATACCAGGACGTCGAGCTCGAACACATGTACATCGACAACGCCGCGATGCAGCTCGTGCGCGCGCCGAAGAAATTCGACGTGCTCGTCACCGGCAACATGTTCGGCGACATCCTGTCGGACGAAGCGGCGATGCTGACCGGTTCGATCGGCATGCTGCCGTCGGCGTCGCTGGACGTCAACAACAAGGGCCTGTACGAACCGTCGCACGGTTCGGCGCCGGACATCGCGGGCAAGGGCATCGCGAATCCGCTGGCGACGATCCTGTCCGCCGCGATGATGCTGCGCTTCACGCTGGGCAAGCCCGAGCAGGCCGACCGCATCGACAACGCCGTCAAGAAGGTGCTGGCCCAGGGCCTGCGCACGGCGGACATCTTCGAAGAAGGCACGACGCGCGTCGGTACGGAACAGATGGGCGACGCGGTCGTCAACGCGTTGGGTTAATTCAACCGTAGGGTGGGCACCCCGTGCCCACCAAATGGGTGAACCAAGGAATACGCCGAACGGGGCGGAGTCATTTTCAAACGAGGGATATCATGAAATTAGTAAGGTCTGGTTGGTTGGCGCGGCATGGTCGGTTCGGTCCTCATGCAGCGCATGCAGGACGAGGGCGATTTCGCCCATATCGAGCCGGTGTTCTTCACGACGTCGAATCCGGGCGGCGACGCCCCGAAGATGGCGAAAAACGAGACCAGGCTGAAAAGCGCGACCGACATCGCCGAACTGTCCAAATGCGAGATCATCATCTCGTGCCAGGGCGGCGACTACACGACCGAAGTGTTCCCGAAACTGCGCGCGGCCGGCTGGAACGGCTACTGGATCGACGCCGCGTCGACCCTGCGCATGAGCGACGACGCCGTGATCGTGCTCGACCCGGTCAACGCCGACGTCATCAAGTCCGCATTGAGCCGCGACGTCAAGAACTTCATCGGCGGTAACTGCACCGTGTCGTGCATGCTGATGGGCCTGGGCGGCCTGTTCAAGCACGACCTGGTCGACTGGATGACGTCGATGACCTACCAGGCCGCATCGGGCGGCGGCGCCCAGCACATGCGCGAACTGCTGACGCAATTCGGCACCATCAACGCGGCCGTCAAGCCGCTGCTGGACAATCCGGCGTCGGCCATCCTGGAAATCGACCGCGGCGTGCTGGCCACCCAGCACGGCCTGTCGGCCGAGGAAACCAAGCAGTTCGGCGTGCCGCTGGCCGGCAACCTGATCCCGTGGATCGACAAGGACCTGGGCAACGGCCAGTCGAAGGAAGAGTGGAAGGGCGGCGCCGAGACCAACAAGATCCTGGGCCGCAACGGTGCCGGCGGCAACGTCATTCCGGTCGACGGCCTGTGCGTCCGCATCGGCGCGATGCGCTGCCACTCGCAGGCGCTGACCATCAAGCTCAAGAAGGACGTGCCGCTGGACGAGATCAACGACATCATCGCGAACGACAACCAGTGGGTGAAGTTCGTGCCGAACACGCGCGAAGCGTCGGTGCGCGACCTGACCCCGGCCGCCGTCACGGGCAGCCTGACGATCCCGGTCGGCCGCGTGCGCAAGATGTCGATGGGCCCGGAATACATCTCCGCGTTCACCGTCGGCGACCAGCTGCTGTGGGGCGCCGCCGAACCGCTGCGCCGCATGCTGCGCATCGTCCTGGTAGCAAGCGATGTAGTCTGTCGCCTGCGGGCGCGAGAGAGGGCGGCCGCAGGGCCGCCTTTTTTATTCGCTTTTTATTTCGATCGCGTCGCCCCCGCGCAGGCGGGGCCCCAATGTCGAGCGGCCAGCATGCACGACCTGGGTTCCCGCCTGCGCGGGAACGACCGACGACGGGTTTCGTGATGAATTGACACCGAATCATCCAAAAAACATCATAACTTTGAATATACCGTCTACATAACTCAGACTCGCTGAATGTTTCTCCCTGCAGAACTTGCATGCCACAGTGCATGATGATATGTTGCTGAGACCTCCGGGCAAGGTCGCGCGCCCCCGTCAACCCACTCCGCTTTCGAATCTATGCATGTCACTCACCGCCTCCCGCTGAAGTCGTCCGCGTTGAAGAAGCTCACCGCGGCGGTCGCAAGTGCGCTGGTCCTGACGTCCGCGGCGCATGCTGCCGGTCTCGGCAAGCTCGCCGGTGTTGTCCGCGCTCGGCCAGCCGCTGCGCGCCGAAATCGAATTGACGGCAGTGTCCGGGGACGAGGCGTCGGGCCTCGCGGCCAAGCTGGCGTCGCCGGACGCGTTCAAGGCGGCCAACATCGATTTCAATCCGGCCCTGCTGTCGCTGCGCTTCAACGTCGAGCAGCGCGGCGGCCGCCAGTTCATCCGCGTCAGCTCCACGCAGCCGCTGAACGAGCCGTTCGTCGACATGCTGCTGGAACTGTCGTGGAATAACGGCCGCCTCGTGCGCGAATACACGTTCCTGCTCGACCCGGCCGAGCTGCGCGCGACGCAGTCGGCCCAGGTGGCCCCCAGCGAGACGCGCGCCGCGCCGGCCCCGCGCCCGCAGGCGGCGGCACCCGCGCCCGCGCAGGCACGCCCCGTCGAGACGGACCGCGGCGCGACCGCCGCCGCCCAGCGCAACCGCGCGCGCCCGGCCACGGAAGGCGAGGGCACCCAGGCCGCGGCCGCGCCGTCGAAGTACCGCGTCAGGCCGGGCGACAGCCTGGGCCGCATCGCCAGCCAGCTCAAGCCGGTCGACGTGTCGCTCGACATGATGCTCGTCGCGCTGTACCGCGCCAATCCCGATGCCTTCATCGGCAACAACATGAACCGCCTCAAGTCGGGCCGCATCCTGGCCGTGCCGTCGGCCGACGCCGTGCGCGCCACGGACGACACCGAGGCGCATGGCGTCGTCGTCGCCCATGCGGCCGACTTCAACGCCTACCGCAACAAGCTGGCGGGCCAGGTCGGCGCATCCGAGCCCGCCAGGAGCCCGGAGGCGGGGCAGAGCGCGGCCGGCAAGATCACGGCCAAGGTCGAGGAACGCCCGACCGCCGCCAACGCATCGCAGGACAAGCTGCGCCTGTCCAAGGCCGCGCCGGACACGCCGGCCGGCAAGGGCGCGACGATGAGCGCCGAGGACCGCATCGCCAAGGAAAAGGCCCTGGCGGATGCGCAGCAGCGCGTGCGCGAGCTCGAACGCAATGTGAACGACCTCGAGAAGCTGGCCACGGTCAAGAGCAAGACGGGCGCCGAAGCCGAGAAGAACGCGTCGGCCGCGCCCGCGCCCGCGCCCGCGCAGTCATCGGCGACGCTGGCGAAAACGCCGGCGCCGGCTGCGACTGCGACCGTGCCGAAGAAGCTGCCGGCCATCAAACCGGCCAAGCCCGCCGCCCCGCCGGAGCCGGGCCTGATGGACTTCATCATGAACAACCTGCCGCTGGTCGGCGGCGGCGCGATCGCGCTGCTGCTGGGCGGCCTGCTCGTCTCCCAGCGCCGCAAGCAGAAGGTCGTCAAGCCGGTGGCCGAACCGTCGATCCTGGGCGTGCCGGCCGAGCCGGCGCACTCGATGTTCGCCGAGACGGGCGGGCAGAGCGTCGACACGAACAACAGCGTCTTCAATTCGAGCTTCGCGCCGTCCGCCAGCCAGCTCGACACGAACGAAGTCGATCCGGTCGCGGAAGCCGACGTCTACATCGCCTACGGCCGCGATGCCCAGGCCGAGGAGATCCTCAAGGAAGCCCTGCGCACGATCCGGAGCGCTATCCGGTGCGCCTCAAGCTGCTCGAGATCTACGCCGCCCGCAAGGACCAGCGCGCGTTCGAGACGCAGGCCGCCGAGTTGTACGGCATGACGCGCGGCCAGGGCGACGAATGGGCGCAGGCCGCCGCGCTGGGCCTGTCCATCGACCCGCTCAACCCGCTGTATGCCCACAGCGCCACGCCCGCGGGCCCGGCGCCCAGCACCGAGGAACTGGGCCAGCAGGCATTGGCCGAAGGAACTGGACGATGTCTTCGGCGCGCCCACCGCGGCGCCGGTGACCGATGCGCAGGTCGCGGAGACGCATGGCGCCGCCCATGTGGACGATCCGTTCGCCGCGCCGCTCGATGCGCCGATGGATTTCAGCCAGCACTTCGCCGACGCGATGGCGACGGCCCAGCCGGCACCGGCCCCCGTGACCAACGCACCGTCGACCGAACCGGCGCCGGTGGAAGACGACCACACGCTCGACTTCGACCTGGGCGGCCTCGCGTTCGAGCCGGTCGAGACGGCGCCCGCGCCGCAGGCCGCGCAGCCGCTGGCCGACGTGGGCGACGTGGGCGACGTGCCCGACCTCGAATTCGACATGAGCGCATTCGACCAGCCGACCGCCGCGCCGGCCGCGCCGGCGCTGCCGACCGAACCTGCCGAAGCGGCCGTCGCCCTGGACAAGGCGGAGCACGACCCGCTCGACTTCTCGTTCGACATGGACTTCGCGGCCCCGGCCGCGAATCTCGGTGCCGCAACTGGAAGCGCACACGGAAGACGACTTGCTGGCCCCGGCCGCCGCGACCGCTGCCGCCGCCGAGATCGAGATGGCCAACCTGGCGCGCGAATTCGACCTGCCCGACCTGCCGACGGAACTGCAGGCCAGCCTGCCGGCCGAGCCGGAACCGCACGCCGCGGCCGCGGAGCGTGATCCGCTGTTCGACCTCGACGCCATGGATTTCGACGTGGCCGAGACGCCGCGCGCGGAAAGCCCGGCCTCGATCCCGGTAGCCGCGCTGGACGAGCACATGTTCGACATCCCGGCCACGCCGGCGCCGGCCGACGCCATGTTCGCCGAGCCGGATCGCGTCGTGCCGGAGCGCGCGGAAGCGCAATTCGACATGGGCGGCTTCGACCTCGACCTGCCGGCCGACGGTGCCCTGCCGCTGCCGGAAGTGCAGACGCTGTCCGAGCCGGAATTCGCCGCACCGGCGGCGCCGTCCGCGCCGGCCGATACGGCCGCGCTGTCCGCCGCCCACATGGAGATGGAGACGAAGCTCGACCTGGCCATCGCCTACCAGGAAATCGGCGACAAGGAAGGGGCGCGCGAGCTGCTCGATGAAGTCATCCGCGGCGGCACTACCGAGCAGGCGGCGCGCGCCACCTCGATGCGCGCATCCCTGGCGTAAGGTCACGCGCTTTGACACGAATCGCTTTGGGTGTCCAGTACGTGGGCACCGCCTGGAACGGGTATCAGAAACAGCCATCGCGCGACACGGTGCAGGACCAGCTGGAGATCGCGCTCGAGAAATTCAGGTGCTGGATCATCCAACGCACTTCTCCGTTTTAACCTTAGCACGTACCGAACGAAGCGGCAC
>NZ_CDRNIL010000058.1:0-2650 GCF_977014125.1 Massilia phosphatilytica | reverse complement strand
TGTTTATGTCTACTCGTTCAGTTACGTATTGCTAAGGTTAAAACGGAGGAGTTGAGCTGGATGATCCAGCACCTGTCTTGAAGAACGCTTCGTACAGCTCGCGGCCCACGAAACGCAGCGCCTGTTCCTCGAACGTGGCCGGATTCTCGATCGACTTGTCGCCCAGCGACTGGATGAACGCCTGGGCTTCCGCCGGACGGAACGTCTTGCCGAAGAACTGGTTGATCGTCAGCAGGTTGATCGGCAGCGTGAACACGCGGTGATTCGTGATCGCCTTCACGCGATTGACGTAGGGCTTGAATTCGGCGAAGCGGTTCACGAATTCCCAGGCCCGCTCGTTATCGGTGTGGAAAATGTGGGGGCCGTACACGTGCACCATGACGCCCGTTTCGGCGTCGCGCTCCGAATGGCAGTTGCCCGCGATATGGTCGCGCGCCTCGAAGATTTCGACGTTGTAGCCCGCGTGGGCCAGCTGGTTGGCGATGACAGCTCCGGAAAATCCAGCACCGACAATGGCAATATTCTTTTTCATTCGCTTATCCTGTTTGATGGTTATTCCTGCCGGCGCGGCGCCTGCGGCCGCGCGGACTCCATGCCCCGCATGCGCTGTTTCCCGCATCCAAAGTTCATACGTAAAGACCGTAACGACTTACGGTTACGGAACGATTGGAATGTGAAATATAGTGCCAAAAATATATCACCCTTCATCCGTTTTGCCCCGCACAATTGGACGCGGGCGCAGAGCGGGCGAGCCCGTCAATACGAGTGCGGCGGCACATCGCGGCGGAATGCCGGGGATGGGAAAGGAGAGGATGGGGCGGGCGGACCGTCGTTTCTGGACGCGTCACGGAAATGCGAAAACCGCCGGCCGGAGCCAGCGGTTGGAACTGCCACGATCTGCCCGGGCGTGCCGGGCAGGCGCTGGCGATCAGCGCTTGTTGTCGTTCTTGTGGCTCTGCGAGCCGGCCTTGGCATGCTGCTCCGGCGTGCCGCCACGGGTGCTGTTGCCGCTCTGCTGGTTGCCGCTGTTGCCGCTCTGGTTGTTGCCGTGGTTCTTGTGGCTCATGGAGCCGGCGCGGCGCGCTTCTTCCGAGGTGAACTCGTGCGCATTGCCCGAAGCGTGGGCGGCCTTGCCGCCTTCCGAGGCGATGTCGCGCTGCTTCTGCGGGTCCATCGATGCGAAGCCGCGGTTGCTGGTGTCGCCGCTCTGGTTGTTGCCCTTGTTACCGCCTTGCTGGTTGTTCGATGCCATGATCGTTCTCCTTGAGTTGGTTAAACAGTCGTCCCTCTGCCGGATCAGCGTCTCGTGACTCCCGCTCGGGAAGAGGTGAAGCCATGCTAAGGCGCACGATATGCAGGGTGAATAGGATTCCTTATGGCTGGCTTGTAGGATGAGTCTGGCTATTTTGGTGCAACGGATTCAGTGAAAGGACGGGCCCGGCGGCGGAGACACCTCGCCGTTGCGGCGGAACGTCTCCGCCAGTCCCGCATCGGCCAGGCGCACGATCGACAGCGGGTGCGCGAACTCGATGGCCTCCTGCTGGAAGCGGCGGTAGATCTCCAGGAAAATGGCCTGTTGCGCATCCATGTGCAGGAGGTAATCGGGGCTGCGGTAGTGGTACACGACCTCGAAATCCAGCGACCACTGGCCCCAGTTGAAGAAATGGGCGCGTTCGAAGTCGACGTTTTCCTTGCTCGTGACGATCTCGCGGATGATCTGCGGGATGCGGCCCAGCAGTTCATCACCCGTGCCGTAGGCCACGCGCAGCACGAATGCCACGCGCCGCGTCTGCATGCGCTTGTGGTTGTGGATGCGGCTCTTCAGCAGTTCGCCGTTGGAGAACACGACCTGTTCCCCGCCCAGGCCGCGCACGCGCGTCGTCTTGAGGCCGATGTGCTCGACCGACCCGAGCACGTCGCCCACGATGATGAAATCGCCCACCTCGAACGGCTTGTCCAGCATGATCGAGAGCGAGGCGAACAGGTCGCCGAGGATGTTGCCGGTTGCGGCCTGGGCGGGGCAACAGGTCGTGTTCTCCAACGGCGAACTGCTGAAGAGCCGCATCCACGACCACAAGCGCATGCAGACGCGGCGCGTGGCAGTCGTGCCGCGCGTGGCCTACGGCACGGGTGATGGACCTGCTGGGCCGCATCCCGCAGATCATCCGCGAGATCGTCACGAGCAAGGAAAACGGTCGACTTCGAACGCGCCCATTTCTTCAACTGGGGCCAGTGGTCGCTGGATTTCGAGGTCGTGTACCACTACCGCAGCCCCGATTACCTCCTGGCAGCAACTGGATGCGCAACAGGCCATTTTCCTGGAGATCTACCGCCGCTTCCAGGGCAGGAGGCCATCGAGTTCGCGCACCCGCCTGTCGATCGTGCGCCTGGCCGATGCGGGACTGTGCGGAACGTTCCGCCGCAACGGCGAGTGTCTTCCGCCGCCGGCCCGTCCTTTCCAACTGAATCCGTTGCACCAAAATAGCCAGACTCATCCTACAAGCCAGCCATAAGGAATCCTATTCACCCTGCATATCGTGCGCCTCTAGCACGGCTTCACCTCTTCCCGAGCGGGAGTCAGCACGAGACGCTGATCCGGCAGAGGGACGACTGTTTAACCAACTCAAGGAGAACGATCATGGCATCGAAC
>NZ_CDRNIL010000057.1:0-2944 GCF_977014125.1 Massilia phosphatilytica | reverse complement strand
TGTTATGTACTTCGTTCAGTTACGTGCTCGGCCAGTTAAAACAGGAAGGTAACTGGGATGATCGAGCACCTGTCGGCAACGCGCCGCAATGCGCCGGCTATATCGGCATCCCCACCCACAAGCGGCTGCTGTGGACGTACGCGCTGTCCGGCGCGGTGGCGGGCCTGTGCGGCTACCTGTGGGTCGCGCGCTATGCCGTCGCCTACACCGAGATCGCCTACGGCTTCGAATTTACCGTGATCGCCGCGTGCGTGATCGGCGGCGTCTCGATCGGCGGCGGCGTCGGCACGGTGCTCGGCGCCACGCTGGGCGCCCTGTTCCTCACCGTGATCGGCAACGCGCTGCCGGTGCTGCAGGTCTCGCCGTTCTGGCAGAGCGCCCTCACCGGCCTCGTGATCCTCGTCGCCGTCCTGATCAACGCCCGCGGCGCCGGCCGCCGCAGCCGCCAGATCCTGCCGCTGCACGGCACCGCCGCCCCAACCCACCGGAGTGCCGCGTGAACCCGACCACCACGATGCAAACTGAAAAAACCGCGGCCCCGACGTCGCGCTACACGATCCTCGACCGCGAAACGCCGCGCCTGAAAACCCTCCTCGGACGCTGGGAAAGCCTGCTGGCGATGCTGTTCGTCGCCGTGTTCGTCGTCAACAGCATCGCGCTGCCGAACTTCCTCGACCTGTACAACCTGCTGGACGGCACGCAGAACTTCAGCGAAAAGGCGTTGATCGCGCTGCCGATGGCGCTGTTGATCATCTGCCGCGAGATCGACATCTCGGTCGCCGGCACGCTCGCGCTGTCGTCGGTCGCGATGGGTCTCGCGAAAGGCGCCGGCTTTCCGCCCGAAAGCCTGGCACTCGTCGCGCTGGCCACCGGCACCGCATGCGGCTTCCTGAACGGCGTGCTCGTCACGCGCTTCGCGCTGCCGTCGATCGTCGTCACGATCGGCACCGTGTCGCTGTTCCGCGGCCTCGCCAGCGTCGTCCTCGGCGACAAGGCGTTCACCGGCTACCCGCAGCTGATGGCCGACTGGGGCCAGGGCTACTTCTTCGGCATCGTGCCGCGCGAATTCGTCGTGCTGCTCGTCTGCGCCGCGCTGTTCGCCGTGCTGCTGCACACGACGAGCTCGGGGCCGCCGCATCTACGCCATCGGCAACAATCCGGAAGCGGCGCGCTTTTCCGGCATCGCCGTCGACCGCTACCGCCTCGCGCTGTTCATGCTGACGGGCGCGATGGCCGGCCTGGCCGCGTTCCTGCTGACGGGGCGCATCGGCAGCACGCGCCCGAACATCGCCACCGGCTGGGAACTGGAAGTGATCACGATGGTGATCCTCGGCGGCGTGTCGATCGCCGGCGGCGCCGGCACGATCGCGGGCGTGATGCTGGCCGTGCTCACGATGGGCACCGTCACGTACGGCCTGTCGCTCGCCAACATCCCCGGCATCTACATGACGATCGTCGTCGGCGTGCTGCTGCTGGTGACGATCGCGCTGCCGAAACTGCTGCGCATGCGGCGCGCGCGATGAGCACCATGAACGACGCCCTGCTCGTCCTCGACATCGGCAAGACGAACGCCAAGCTGGCGCTGATCGACGCATACGGCACCGTCCTCGCCGAACGGCGCCGGCCGAACGCCGTGCTGGCGGACGGCCCGTACGCCCACCTCGACACGGACGGCCTGTGGGACTGGCTGCTCGCCACATGCCGCGACTTCGCGACGCAGGCGCACGTATCGGCCATCGTGCCGGTCACGCACGGCGCCACGGCCGCGCTGGTCGACGACGACGGCCTCGTGCTGCCCGTGCTCGACTACGAGGCCGAGCTGCCGGGCCTGGACTACGCCGCGCTGCGCCCGCCGTATGACGAGACATTGTCGCCCGGCCTGCCGGCGGGCCTGAACCTGGGCCGCCAGCTCGCGTGGCTGCAGGCCCGCTTCCCGGCCGAATTCGGGCGCGCGCGCCACATCCTCATGTATCCGCAGTACTGGGCCTGGCGCCTGTGCGGCGCGGCCGCGTCGGAAGCGACGTCGCTCGGCTGCCACACGGACCTGTGGAATCCCCGCGGGCAAACCTATTCGGGCCTCGTCGAGCGCATGGGCTGGACGGCGCTGATGCCGCCGCTGGCGCCGGCGCATGCGGCGCTCGGCCGGCTCCGTCCCGAGATCGCGGCCGCCACCGGGCTGCCGGCCGACTGCGAGGTCCTGTGCGGCATCCACGACAGCAACGCGTCGCTGCTGCGCTACCTCGGCAACGACACGGGCACCGTGCTGTCGACCGGCACGTGGCTGATCGCCGCCGCATTCGGCGCACCGCTTGCCGGCTTGCGCGAGCAGGCCGACATGCTGGCCAACACGAACGCGCTGGGCCGGCCCGTTGCATGCATGCGCTTCATGGGCGGGCGCGAATTCGGCGAGCTGGCCGGCGCGGCGCCGGTGCCATGCGGCTTCGACGACATCGAACGCCTCGTCGCGCAGGGCACGCTGGCGCTGCCCTGCTTCGCGGCGACCGGCGGTCCGTTCGCCGGCCGCGCGGGCAGCATCGACGGCCCGCCCCGGCCGATGCGCGGCGGCAGCAGCGGCCGGCACCGGCCGGCGGCGGCGGCCGACGACGGCGGCGGCGGCGGCGGCGGCGGCGCAGCAGCAGCAGCAGCAGCAGCAGCAGCAGCAGCAGCAGCAGCAGCAGCAGCAGCGGGCGGCGGCGGCGGCGGCGGCGCAGCAGCAGCAGCAGCAGCAGCAGCGGCTGTCCTGGCCTGGCGTGCTGATCAGTGCGGCGTGGCCGACAGGTCGAGGTTCGGCAACCCGTCGGCGCCTGGGCGGCGTCGACGTGGCTGATCAAGCAGCATCCGGAAGGTCGATGCGCTGCTCCGTCGCCGCGCCGACGGCGGTGCTGACCGAACTGATCGCCTCTCCTCGCCGCCTGGTGCCCACATGAACAGTGATGGTGGCTGG
>NZ_CDRNIL010000056.1:0-5753 GCF_977014125.1 Massilia phosphatilytica | reverse complement strand
CGTATCGTGGAGAGTTAAACGGAGGAGTTAGTTGGATGATCCAGAACTATGGTATTTTGTGCTTTTGAAAACAGTGGCGCAATTATGGCGCGGTTTGGAGAACTGCGCCGAAAAATCCTCTGAAATTTGGCGCAGTTTAAACGAAATCCATCGATCTGCTCATGTACAAATAGCTCTGGCAGAACGTGTCCCCCGAAACTAGTTTGAAGATGCTGCTATCAACTACATTCGTAAAATACAAAAAGTTGCGCTGCAAGCCCGCGCGCTAAAACCGGAATCCGTCATCGCCTGATCAATTTCGAACGATAGTCTCAGGCATGTTCGCACTTGAAACGTTAGGAACCTAGGCACACCTGTCAGCCCTGATGAGCATGCAGAGGTCAGCCACGTCGAGTAGACCTCTCGCGCCCGTCCTTCCATCGTTTCGTCTCGTAAGGCTCTACCAACAACCTCAACCAAACAGTTCGTCATCAGACAGATTGAGCAGTCGGCTCTGCTCGCTCAGCCATGTATCGAAAGCGGGACACTTTCCATAATGTTCAGGTCCGACATGCAATCCTTTATGATAAAAATTACAACACTATCGTAGATATCACTTCCCACTGAAATTCTGCAAGTCAGCTACCGGCTCTTCTCCCATGTATGCTTCTCTGCTGTTCCAGCACATTTCCACTGCCGGTATTCCTGCCGTTTATACGCGGCACGGAAAACGATAATAGTCCTTCATAAAACTTCAAATCTGGCTACGAGCTGCCAATGTTTTGCATGTCCGCCTTTCTCATGCGTCTGTACTGGACCTGCATCTGCTTCGCGCATCAAACCTTTCGGTCCGACTGCTCAGCGCGGAACTTCACACGGTCTCGTCTCGCTAGGTGCGTTACCTCGAAAGCTGTTCGAGTTAAAGAAGTACTCGTCACCGGAAAGCGCAACTGATGTACCCGTAGAGCTTTTTGGCATTCGTAAAGCTTTACATGTCCCTCAAACGCCAGCATCCGCGTCTACGGCCTTTCGACGCTTTTATCGACTCGCAATCGATGACTTCGGGCATCTCACGTCGCTCAGGTCGGCTCCTGTCGCGCCCCGCAGTACGGCATCGAGCCTTCCAATCCATCTGCAGCACGAGCCAAATCGCTGTCATTGCTTGGGTCGCATCGCATACCGTGCCGCCGCGAAATCGATCAGGCGATTGGCAATACCTTCTGTGGCAATGTTGTCAGCTGGCGCCATCGCGATAACGCCTGCGCTTACCGTCCTTGCCGAATGCGACGGAGTCAGGATCCATGACTCAGACGCGCAGCGTCGCATTCTGGACGTGGGTCACAGTTGAGCTGGAAAGCGCCGAGCCGTGCAGCTGGTTACCCACACTGATCCGCGACGTTTGATAAGTGCCCGAGGTTTCAATCCACAGACGGCGGATTCTTGAACTGTATCCGTGACCACAATAAGTGACCGGTGCGGAAACTTAGGATCATCACCATACCCAGTGCCATGACGCAGCACGCCGCGGAGCAATCTCCATCTGTGCCACTCCACGGAGCTGCGCCTGCTACATGCGACACCATCATCCACACGCCGTGGCCATTGCGCCAAGCGCCCAGCAGCAAAAGAAAGAGAGAGTATCGGTCTGAAAGGCATCGGTCCAGCTGGCCAACTGCAGGGGCAAGTGGTTGGTACCGGTTGAGTTCCTTCAGTACCAAGCCGCCGAGCGAACGACGCTCGCCCCCGACACTTCAGGCGGGATGTTCGCATAGGCGCGATTGGGATCCCGCGCTCCCACGCGCTTTGGAAAGCGCGACTAGGGTCCAGAGTTGGGCCGGGGCGCAGCTCCGTTCGCACGACACACTCGTTCGCGCGACGCTGTTCGAGCCGCGAGACGATAGCACTGAAGCACAGTGTCGACGCCACCATCGAGCCGACCAGCAGCACGGCAGAAGTACTCCACATCGGAATATTGAAATGCGGTGCGATGCGCGGCACCACTACCGTGCCATGATCGAGAACACGACAAGGCCGATCCAGCAGCCGCTATCGCGGGTTTCCGCAGGATGAGCGCTCCGGGGCTCCTGCACATCGAAGCGTGCCGAGTT
Source organism: Massilia phosphatilytica (assembly GCF_977014125.1). Lineage (NCBI taxonomy): Bacteria > Pseudomonadati > Pseudomonadota > Betaproteobacteria > Burkholderiales > Oxalobacteraceae > Massilia > Massilia phosphatilytica. The sequence goes on along the minus strand of NZ_CDRNIL010000056.1, from coordinate 3,666 downwards.
CACCGAAAGGAAGCTAACCAGAGACAAGCTCACATCGGCAAGCACAGCGAACTTGTAAACCCTTCGCATGGTGTGCCCATGAACATGAAAATAGCAAACGACCAACGATACAAACAACGCAGGCAAAAGCGATGAGCGAATGGAAGTGTTGGGGCTGCGGCCTGCACTCTCGTTCGGTGATCGTGAGGTCTTCCGACCATCGAGTACAACACAACGTCAAGCCACCGCGGCTCGGCAAAATTGATCGCGCGACGGCGTAAGTCTCGAGGCTGCCTTCGGTGCCGTGGCCGATGCGGTTTTCTGTCAGTGGGAGTTCGCAAGCCAGGCCGAAGCGGAGCTTCCGCCCCAGATAGAACTGGGCTTGTGAGAGCGCTTCCATTAAGAGCTTGACCGCAATACTCAGCACCAGCGCGGCGACGGCGGCGGCACGGCGATGACCGCAACCTTGTCTTCGTGAAGCTTGAAAAAGGCCCTTGGCAGTATTCGCAGCGACACTGCCGGCTGCCGTAGCGAACGCTGCTAAGAAAAGAAAGACATTCTCAAAACTGAACGGATTCGGAAAGTTATTGATGAAACGAACGTCGCGGTTGTATTCGTAGGTCATAATGTGGTCGTCAAAGTGGCCGAAAATCCTAGTAGACCATCTAAGTCGAGCCATGCAACCCAGTGTCACGCGGTCTTGGCGAGCAACTACTACCATCAAATCAGTCCTTTGACGAGTCAGTGCCCCCCAGTCGGCCTGGCGCTACAAATTGCTCAAGCCGACTGGGGGGCGGCTGCGTTTCTGGAACCGTCAAAGGACTGATTTGATGGTAGCTGAGTTGCTCGCCAAGACCGCGTGACATTGGGTTGCATGGCTCGACTTAGATGGTCTACTAGGATTTTCGGCCACTTTGACGACCACATTATGACCTACGAATACAACCGCGACGATACGTTAATCAATAACTTTCCGAATCCGTTCAGGTTTGAGAATGTCTTTCTTTTCTTAGCAGCGTTCGCTACGGCAGCCGGCGGTGTCACTGCGATGATTACTGCCAAGGGCCTTTTCAAAGCTCACGAAGACAAGGTTGCGGTCATCGCCGTCGCCGTCGCCGCGCTGGTGCTGAGTATTGCGGTCAAGCTCTTAATGGAAGCGCTCTCACAAGCCCAGTTCTATCTGGGGCGAAAGTTTCCGCTTGGCCTGGCTTGCGAACTCCCACTGACAGAAACCGGCATCGGCCACGGCACCGAACAAGTTCTCGAGACTTTACGCCGTCGCGCGATCGATTTTGCCGAGCCGCGCGGTGCGCTTAACGGTGTGTTGTACTCGATGGTGAGAAACCTCGCGACGTCGCCGAACGAGGTGCAGGCCGCAGCCGTGCAACACTTCCATTCGCTCATCGCTTTTGCTGCGTTGTTTGTATCGTTGGTCGTTTGCTATTTCATGTTCATGGGCACGCCATGCGAAGGGTTCGCAAGTTGGCTGTACTTGCCGATGTCAGGCCTGTCTCTGGTTAGCCCTTTCGTGAACTCGGCACGCTTCGATGTGCAGGAGTCCCGGAGCGCTCATCCTGCGGAAACCCGCGATAGGGCGCTCTGGATGATGATCGGCCTTGTCGTGTTCTCGATCATGGCACCGGTGATAGTGCCGCGCATCGCACCGCATTTCGACATCTCTCCGATGTGGAGTACTTCTGCCGTGCTGCTGGTCGGCTCGATGGTGGCGTCGACACTGTGCTTCAGTGCTATCGTCTCGCGGCTCGACAGCGTCGCGCAAACGAGTGTGTCGTGCGAACAGACAACGATCGCGATGAACTGCGCCCCGGCCCAACTCTGGACCGAGATCAGTCGCGGCTTCCAAAGCGCGTGGGAGCGCGGAATCCCGAATCGCGCCTATGCGAACATCCCGCCTGAAGTGTCGGGGGGCGAGCGTGGTTCGTTCGGCGGCTTCGTACTGGAGGAAACTCAACCGGTACCAACCACTTCCCTGCAGTTGGCCAGCTGGACCGATGCCTTTCAGAACCGATACTCTCTCTTTCTTTTGCTGCTGGGCGCTTGGGGCGTCGCAATGGCCACAGCATGTGGATGGATGGTGTCGCATGTCACGGCGCAGCTCCATGAGATGGCGCGGATGGAGATTACTCGCGGCGTGCTTATCGTCATGGCACTGGGTATGGTCGTAGTCCTAAGTTTCCGCACCGGTCACTTATTGTGGTCACGGATACAGTTCAAGTCCCGCATCTTGTGGATTGAAACCTCGGGCACTTATCAAACGTCGCGGATCAGTGTGGGTAACCAGCTGCACGGCTCGGCGCTTTCCAGCTCAACTCTGACCCACGTCCAGGATGCGACGCTGCGCGTCTGGGTGACCGATATTGACTCCGTCGCATTCGGCAAGGACGGTAAGCGCAGCATTATCGCGATGGCGCCAGCTGACAACATTGCCAAAGGTATTGCCAATCGCCTGATCGATTTCGCGGCGGCACAGTATGCGATTGCGACCCCAAGCAATGACAGCGATTTGGCTCGTGCTGCATCGATTGGAAGGCTCGATGCCGTACTGCGGGGCGCGACAGGAGCCGACCTGAGCGACGTAATGCCCGAAGTCATCGATTGCGAGTCGATAAAAGCGTCGAAAAGCCATGACGCGGATGCTCGCGTTGAGGGACATGTAAAGTTTTACGATGCCAAAAAGCTCTACGGGTACATCGTTGCGCTTTCCGGTGACGAGTACTTCTTTAACTCGAACAGCTTTCGAGGTAACGCACCTAGCAAGCGAGACCGTGTGAAGTTCCGCGCTGAGCATGGACCGAAAGGTTTGATCGCGAAGCAGATGCAGGTCACTACAGACGCATGAGAAAGGCGGACATGCAAAACATTGGCAGCTCGTAGCCAGATTTGAATTTTTATGAAGGACTATTATCGTTTTCCGTCCGCGTATAAACGGCAGGAATACCGCAGTGGAAATGTGCTGGAACAGCAGAGAAGCATACATGGGAGAAGAGCCAGTAGCTGACTTGCGACGTGGGAAGTGATATCTACGATAGTGTTGTAATTTTTATCATAAAGGATTGCATGTCGGACCTGAACATTATGGAAAGTGCCGCTTTCGATACATGGCTGAGCGAGCAGAGCCGACTGCTCAATCTGTCTGATGACGAACTGTTGGTTGAGGTTGTTAGTAGAACCTTACGAGACGAAACGATGGAAGGACGGGCACGAGGTCTACTCGACGTGGCTAACCTGTGCATGCTCATGGCTGACAGGTGCCTAGGTTCTAACGTTTCGATTGCGACATGCCTGACTATTGTTCGAAATTGATCAGGCGATGACGGATTCCGGTTTTAGCGCGCGGCTTGCAGCGCAACTTTTGTATTTACGAATGTAGTTGATAGCAGCATCTTCAAACTAGTTTGGGGGACACGTGTCCCCCAAGCTATTTGTACATGAGCAGATCGATGGATTTAGTTAAACTGCGCCAAATTTTAGAGGATTTTTGGCGCAGTTCTCCAAACCGCGCCATAATTGCGCCACTGTTTTCAAAAGCGCCAAATCCCCATGCGATCGAATACCAAGGTACTGAACAGCATTCAGACATCCCTCAGTGGACTAACACTGGCTGAGCTGTTGATCATGCACCCGGACCTGGCCCGCATAGGTCACGTTCTGATCGACAGCTCAGCC
>NZ_CDRNIL010000055.1:0-2332 GCF_977014125.1 Massilia phosphatilytica | reverse complement strand
TGCCTGTTTCGACTCGTACGTATTGCTAAGGTTAAAACGGAGGAGTTAGTTGGATGATCCTGCACCTGGGCCGTCGCGGCGGCGTCGCGCACGGCGACCTGGTTGTCGAGCAGGGCGCGCTGGGCGTCGAGCTTGAGCAGCGACTGGTGTGCGTGCTGGCCGTGGATGTCGACGAGCAGCTCGCCCAGTTCGCGCAACTGGCTGGCGGTGGCGGCGATGCCGTTGATGTACGACTTGGAACGGCCGGCGTTGTCGATCACGCGGCGCAGCAGCGCGCCGCCCTCGTCGCTGTCGAACTCGTTCTGTTCCAGCCAGGCGCCCGCCGCCGGGGTCAGGGCGAAATCGGCGCTGATGTCGGCCTTGGCCGCGCCTTCGCGCACCATGCTCGCGTCGCCGCGGCCGCCCAGCGCGAGCTGCAGCGCGTCGATCAGGATCGACTTGCCGGCGCCGGTCTCGCCGGTGAACACCGTGAAGCCGTTCGAGAACTCGAGCTCGATCGTATCGACGATGACGAAGTCGCGGATGGTCAATGTGCGCAACATGAAGAAACTCATCTCCTGGTGGATGCTGGGATTACTTGAGCTTGCCGTCACCGGACGGATATTCGTTCCAGTGCAGCTTCTCGCGCAGGGTGTGGTAGTAGCTCCACCCTTCCGGATGCAGGAAGGTGATGGTGTTGGGCGAGCGCGAGATCATGATCTGGTCGCCGTGCTGCAGGCTCGTGAACGTCTGCATGTCGAAGTTCACGCTGATGTCGCGGCCGTTGATGATCTCGACGACGATGTCGCTCGTGTTCGGCACGACGATCGGGCGGTTGGACAGCGCGTGCGGCGCGATCGGCACCAGCACGATGCCGGCCAGCGTCGGATGCAGCAGCGGGCCGCCGGCCGACAGCGCATACGCCGTCGACCCGGTGGGCGTGGACACGATCAGTCCGTCCGAACGCTGGTTGTACATGAAGGTGCCGTCCACCGTGACCTTCAGTTCCGCCATGCCGGCGCCCGTGCCGCGCGCGACCACCACGTCGTTGACGGCGACGGAACAGTGGATCTCGACGCCCTCGCGCACGACGCGCGCCTCCAGCAGCGAGCGCTCCTCGGCCTTGGCCTTGCCGCTGAGGATCTCGCCCAGCGCGGGCAGCATGCGGTCGATCGGGATGTCCGTCATGAACCCCAGGCGCCCCTGGTTGATGCCGATGAGCGGCACGCGGTAGCGCGCCAGGTGGCGGGCGATGCCGAGCATCGTGCCGTCGCCGCCGACGACGATGGCGGTGCTGCAGTGCGCGCCGATCTCGTCCACCGTCATGGCGTCCACGCCGGCGACTTTCACGTGCCCGGCCGTCTGTTCCTCGAACACGACGCGGTAGCCGGCGCCCTGCAGGAAGTCGACGATCGCCTGCACGGGCTCGTCGATCCCGGCCGTGTGGTGCCGTACGACGAGCGCGATGGTTTGTTGCGGTTCAGGCGTCACGGACATTACGACTCTCGGCAGCAGGTGATAGGGAGACAGAAGATTAACCGATTCGCCCGGCTTCTGCACTATCGCAACTCAGCAAATACTGTACAAACGCACAGTATAGTTGGGCGAATGGACTTCCGGCAAGCGCGCCGGCCGAACCCGCTTCAATGGAGGATGCCGAACCCGAACGCGGCACCGATCGCCAAGCCCATGCCGGTCACGTGCAGCGCCATCAGCACGAGCCAGCGCAAGCCGGTGGCAAGGCGTGAGCCGCCGTACACGCGCCGCATCGCGACCGGCGTATAAAACACCAGCCACAAGCCCAGCACGAAGGACACGATACCGAGCACATTCGGCATCACGATCAGCAGCGTCAGGGCCAGGAATCCAAACCCGTGCACATGCAGCGCGAACAGCAGGTGTTCGCCGTAGCGCCGTCCGGAGCCCAGGTACAGCACCTTGAGGTACAGCGCGAACAGCGGCATCATCAAAAACACGGCATACGGCACATAGCTGCTGAAGGCCGTCCTCATCACCTTGTCGCGCTCGGCCGGCGACATGTTGCTGAACCGGTCCGCCTGTTCGCCCCAGTGCGCATTGACGTTGCTGATGCCCTTGCGCAGTTCCACGGTACCTTCGGCGATTTCGCCCGGCTCGTCTTCGCGCACCAGGCCACCCTTCTTGCCCGCCTTGTCGTGCGCGGCCGCGGCGGCCGGGGCCTGGCCCCGCTCCGGCTGCGCCGGAACGTCGTCGTGGCCGGTGTATTTGGCGACGGCGAAGAAGATCAGGTGCTGGATCATCCAACTAACTCCTCCGTTTTAACCTTAGGTGCTGGATCATCCAACTAACTCCTCCGTTTTAACCTTAGCAATCG
>NZ_CDRNIL010000054.1:0-1191 GCF_977014125.1 Massilia phosphatilytica | reverse complement strand
GCCGTCCTGTCCCGGCACCGGCGCCTCCTGGTCCTGTGCGCATGCTCTACCGCGGTTCACCTCGCGCTGCCGGCGCTCGTCGCCGCGCATGGCGCGAAGCCGTCCGCCCGCGCGCCCGCCGACACCGGCCTGAGCGTGCGGCTGATGCCGGCCCCCGTGGCGGTGCCGGCGCGGCCCGCGGCACCGGTCACCTCGGCACCGGCGCCGCGGCCGGCGCCCGCACCAGCCTCCCCGGCCCCGCGTCCGACGCCGGCCGCCACGTCGGCGCCCGCCCCAACGCCCGCACAAAGGTCCGCACAAACACCCGCCGACAACGCCGCGGCGCTGTCCGCGTTGCCAGCCCAGCCGGCGCCGCCGACCGTCGCGCCCCCCGCTGCCGCCCCCGCGGCAGCCGCCACGCCGCTGATGCAGATGCCGGGCCGCTACCACGTCCGCCTGCCCGCCCCCGCCCTGCTCACGTACGACGTCGTGCGCCAGCCGGCGGGCGGCGCGGCGGCGCCGGCCGGCACCGGCGCACCTGTCATGGCGTACGGACGGCGACCGCTATCTGCTGGATCTCGACGGCCCGCTCGGCCGCCTGCACAGCGAAGGCGCGAGCGGCGACGCGGGCATCGCGCCGCGCCGCGCGCGCGAGGAAACGGATGGCGGTGCGCTCGTCACCGAATTCGACGCCGACGGCCACCGCGTACTGTTCCGCGCGGCCGGTACGGAAAGCCCGGACAACGTCGGCATCCAGGACCGCGCGTCGCTGCTGATGCAACTGGCCGGCATCGGCCTGGCCGCGCCGGACCAGTTGGCGGAGTCGGTCGACATCGTCGTGGCGGGCGCGCGCGACCTGCGCGTCGCGCGCTTCCGGGTGCTGGGACAGGAAGACGTCACGACCGCCGCGGGGACGGTCAACGCCTGGCACCTGGCCGAGCTGGCGGCGCCCGGCGTGGCGCGGCTTGACGTCTGGCTCGCGCCGGAACGGGGCTGGATGCCGGTGCGGCTGCGCATGGACGACGGCGCCGCGAGCGTCACGCAGACGCTGCGCGCCGTCGGGCCGGCGCCGGCCCCGCCCTGACTACTCGCGCACGCGGCGCCAGCCCGCCTTGCGCGCATCCTGCGCGGCGGCGGCCGGCAGGTCGAACGGTGTGTTCTTGCCGTCCGCTGTCGTCGCGATCAGCTTCAGCGCGCCGCTCGGCAGGCGCA
>NZ_CDRNIL010000053.1:0-2345 GCF_977014125.1 Massilia phosphatilytica | reverse complement strand
TGCGTCTTTACTTCGTTCAGTTACGTATTGCTAAGGTTAAAACGGAGGAGTTAGTTGGATGATCCAGCACCTATTTACGACAAGGAATTCGCCGACCTTGCGCCGTTCCTCGCGTCCAATCATGCGCTGCGCCCGCACACGCCCGAGGCGCTGAGCGAATACGGTGCGGGTGGCAGCAGCCGGCGGCAGGAAGACCCGCCGCGCCGGCCGGTCGCGAACAGCCGCTGGCATCCGGAGCAGTACCAGGCCCTGTACCACGAAGCGGCGTGGCGCCAGATCGAGGCGGCGCCGTGGCTGTGGGCGAGCTTCGTGTGGACGGGTTTCGATTTCGCGTCCAGCGGCCGCAACGAGGGCGAGGCAACCGGCATCAACGACAAGGGCCTGGTCAGCATGGACCGCCAGGTCAGGAAGGATGCGTATTACTGGTACCAGGCCAACTGGTCGAAGAAGCCGATGGTATACATCACGTCGCGCCGGGCGGTGCGGCGCACCGCGGCCGATGCCGAGGTCAAGGTGTACAGCAACCAGCGGAGCGTGCGCCTGCGCGTGAACGGCGTCGATCTGGGCGAACAGGCCGTCGAAGGGCGTATCGCGCGCTGGCAGGTGCATCTGGCGCCGGGCGCCAACCGTGTCGAAGCAGTGGCGGGCGGCCTGACCGACGGTGTCGATTGGCGCCTGGAGCCGGCCGCGCCGTGAGCCCGGCGCCGACGCCGCCGGTCATGCGCGGGCGTCGCGCTCCGCGCCGGCGGCCAGCGGCGCGCCGCGCCAGGTCAGCCAGGCGAATCCCGCCAGGCCGGACGCCAGCGACGCCACCAGAATGGCCAGCTTCGACGCGGTGACGACGCCGGCCTGGTCGCCGAACGCGAGGTTGGTAATGAAGATCGACATCGTGAAGCCGATACCGCCCAGCAGCCCGGCCCCCAGCACGTGGCGCCAGGCCAGGTCGGACGGCAGGCGGCACAAGCCCGTCGCGACCGCCGCGGCGGTGGCGGCCACGATGCCGAGCGGCTTGCCGGCGGCCAGGCCGAGGAGGATGCCGAGGCTGTTGGACGACGCCAGCGCCTGCGCCCAGCCGGGGCCGATGACGACGCCGGTATTGGCGAGCGCGAAAATCGGCAGGATCGCGAAAGCGACCGGCTTGTGCAGCAGATGTTCGAGGCGATCCGACAGGGAGGGGCTGTCACCAGTCGCCGCATCGGGCAGCGCGAACGCCAGCAGCACCCCGGCGATCGTCGCGTGCACGCCCGACTTCAACATGAAGAACCACATCAGCGCACCGCCGGCGAGGTAGAGGGGCAGGGACCTCACGCGACCCATGCGGTTCAGCCCCGCCAGCAGCAGGAACACGGCCAGCGCCGCGGCGAGATAACCGATCGACAGTTGCGCCGTGTAGAACAGCGCGATCACGACGATGGCGCCCAGGTCGTCCATCACCGCGAGCGCGGTGAGGAAGATCTTCAGCGACGCCGGCACCCGATTGCCCAGCAGGGCGAGCACGCCGAGTGCGAAGGCGATGTCGGTGGCCATCGGAATGCCGAGACCCGCCTGCGCCGGCGTGCCGTGGTTCATGCTGAAATGAATGCATGCCGGTACGACGATGCCGCCCGCGGCCGCCACGATCGGCAGCGTCGCATTCTTCAGGTCGGACAGCTCGCCGTTGTGTAGTTCCCGTTTCAGTTCGAGTCCGATCAGCAGGAAGAACACGGCCATCAGGGCGTCGTTGATCCAGTTTTCGATGCTCAGGCCGGCGAGCGGCAGATGCCAGACGTGGAGGTAGGCGTGACCCAGCGGCGAATTGGCGAGCGCCAGCGACGCGAGCGTGCAGAAGATCAGCACGGCGCCGCCGGCCTTGCCCGACGCGGCGAATTCCTTGAAGGTGTCGGACAACGGCAGTTCAATCGCCATGGCGGCCTCCCTGCAAAGATGCGGGGCGCGGACGGTACGCGGGTGGCTGGACTGGAAGCGGGGCAATGAGTGTATGAAAGGTGGACATGCGGTCGTGTTTGAGCCGCGTGGCGGCCCGACCAGCGCAAATCCTGTCATACCCGAGCGGTATGATCACCCTTGCAACATTGTACCGCATCGCCCGGCTTGCGGAAAGGCGGCTGCCGCGTCCACACGTTTGCGGCGGCGAATGTTATATGCATTTGTGCAAATGCTGTTAACTTGCTATAATCCAAGCTTCTAATCGGGAAGCACGCATTCCCGTCCGGGTGCGGGGGCATACGCCCTTCGCGTCCATCTCCCCTGGCAGTCGCTGGTGCCGGCGTAATCGCGCCATGCCGCACCCGACTAGGTGCTGGATCATCCAACTAACTCCTCCGTTTTAACCTTCAGCAATACGT
>NZ_CDRNIL010000052.1:0-2531 GCF_977014125.1 Massilia phosphatilytica | reverse complement strand
GTTATGTCGCCTGTTACTGGTTCAGTTACGTATTGCTAAGGTTAAAACGGAGGAGTTAGTTGGATGATCCAGCACCTCTGCTGGATCGCGCCCGAGATACCGACGGCGATGTACAGCTGCGGCGCGACGATCTTGCCGGTCTGGCCCACCTGCCAGTCGTTCGGCACGTAGCCGGCGTCGACGGCGGCGCGCGATGCGCCCATGGCGGCGCCCAGCTTGTCGGCCAGCGGTTCCAGGATCTTGAAGTTGTGGCCCGAAGCCCATGCCGCGGCCGCCCGACACGACGACCTTGGCGCCGGTCAGTTCCGGACGGTCCGACTTGGCCACTTCGCGGCCCACGAAGCTCGACTTGCCCGAGTCCGCCACGGCGGCGACGGTCTCGACGGCGGCCGAGCCACCTTCGGCTGGCGGCGGCGTCGAAGCCGGTGCCGCGCACGGTGATGACCTTCACCTTGTCGGTCGACTGCACGGTGGCGATGGCGTTGCCGGCGTAGATCGGGCGCTCGAACGTATCGGGCGAATCGACCTTGGTGATTTCCGAAATCTGCGCGACGTCCAGCTTGGCGGCCACGCGCGGCAGCACGTTCTTGCCGTGGGCGCTGGCCGGGGCCAGGATGTGCGAGTAGCTGCCGGCGACGGCCAGGACCTGCTCGGCGACGTTCTCGGCGAGGCCGTCGGCGAATTGCGGCGCGTCGGCGACCAGCACCTTCGCGACGCCGGCGACCTTGGCGGCGGCTTCGCGCGACGGCGCCGCAGTTGCTGCCGGCGACGAGGATGTGGACGTCGCCGCCGCATTGTGCGGCCGCGGTGACGGTGTTCAGGGTGACTGCCTTCAGCGCGGCGTTGTCGTGTTCAGCAATGACGAGTGCGACCATGGATGTATTCCTTATGTATTCTGTACTTAGATGACTTTGGCTTCGGTGCGCAGCTTCGCAACCAGGGTCGCCACGTCGGGCACCTTGACGCCGGCCGAACGCTTGGCCGGTTCGGCGACCTTGACGGTCTTCAGGCGCGGCGTGACGTCGACGCCCAGGTCTTCCGGCTTGACGGTCGTCAGCGGCTTTTTCTTGGCCTTCATGATGTTCGGCAGCGTGACGTAGCGCGGCTCGTTCAGGCGCAGGTCGGTGGTGACGATCGCCGGCAGCGTCAAGCTGCCACGGTTTCCAGGCCGCCGTCCACTTCGCGGGTCACGGTGACCTTGCCGTCTTCCAGCACGACCTTCGAGGCGAACGTCGCTTGCGGCCAGCCCAGCAGCGCAGCCAGCATCTGGCCGGTCTGGTTCGAATCGTCGTCGATCGCCTGCTTGCCCAGGATGATCAGTTGCGGCTGCTCTTCGACGGCCAGCGCCTTCAGCACCTTGGCCACACCCAGCGGCTCGATCTCGGCACCGGTCTCGACCAGCACGCCGCGGTCGGCGCCGATCGCCATTGCGGTACGCAGGGTTTCCTGGGCCTGGGCCACGCCGCAGGTCACGGCCACGATCTCGGTGACCTTGCCGGCTTCCTTCAGGCGCGTGGCTTCTTCCACCGCGATCTCGTCGAACGGGTTCATCGACATCTTGACGTTGGCGATATCGACGCCGCTGCCGTCGGACTTGACGCGGACCTTGACGTTGTAGTCGACCACGCGTTTGACGGGTACCAGTATCTTCATGCTATCTCCTTCAGGTCTTGTTATGGTGAGTGATGGCGCGGTAGAGCGCCATCAGCTGGACGCGCCGTTCGGAAGCCGCGTCCATGTTCTTTTCCTTCACGTGGCCATAGCCGCGTATCGTTTCGGGCACCCGCGCCAGCTCCAGGGCGGCGCCGAGGCGTTCCGGGGTCAGGGTTTCGCAGAACAGCTGCACGAGGTTAAAGTAATTCTCGACCAGCCGCCGGCGCTCGCGGCGCCGTTCGGCAGAAACCGCCGAAGCGCCCGAGCAAGGCGCCCCGGCGACCGCCCTGAGAGCTTGGCCGCCGGAAAACGCCCGAAAACGATACGCGGCTATGGCCGCGTGAAGGAAAAGAACATGGACGCTCCGAAACAGGCGCGTCCAGCTGATGGCGCTCTACCGCGCCATCGCTTCACCATGACGAGACCTGAAGGAGATGAGCGTGAGGGGTTCCTCGTACCCGTCAAACGCGTCGTCGAGCTACGACGTCAAGGTCCGCGTCAAGTCCGACGGCAGCCGCGTCGATATCGCCAAACGTGCATGTTCGATGAACCCGTTCGAGCGATCGCGGTGGAGGAAGCCACGCGCCTGAAGGAAGCCGGCAAGGTCACCGAAGATCGTGGCCGTGACCTGCGGCGTGGCCCAGGCCCGGGAAACTCCTGCGTACCGCGATGGCGAAATCCGCGCCGACCGCGGCGTGCTGGTCGAGAGACCCGCTGCGAGATCGAGCCGTTGGCTCGGCCAAGGTGCTGAAGGCGCTCGCCATCGAAGAGCCAGCCGCGACTGATCGTCCTCGGCAAGCAGGCGATGGACGACGATTCGAACCAGGCCGCAGATGCTGGGCTGCGCTGGGCAGCATTTCGCGTCGAAGGTGGTGCTC
>NZ_CDRNIL010000051.1:0-2470 GCF_977014125.1 Massilia phosphatilytica | reverse complement strand
TGTTTATGCCCTGTACTTCGTTCAGTTACGTATTGCTAAGGTTAAAACGGAGGAGTTAGTTGGATGATCCAGCACCTGATACGCGCTGCCGGAAGTCAGAACTCGGCCTCCTGCCCGGCGCGGGCGGCACGCAGCGGCTGCCGCGCGTGCTGGGCCTCGAGACCGCGCTGAACATGATCGTGACCGGCACGCCGGTCGCGTCCGAAAAGCTGGCCGGCACGCTGCTGTTCGACGAACTGCTGCCGGCCGGATGGACCTCGTGGCCGGCGCCGTCGCCTTTGCCCGCCGCGTGGCGGACGTGCGTCCGCTGCCCAAGGTGCGCGAGCGCCAGGTCGAGCATCCCGACGCGGCCGGTTTCCTCGCGGCCGCGCGGACGCGCGTGAAGGTCGAGGCGGGGCCGTTTCCGGCGCCCGTCGAGTGCGTGGAAACGGTCGCCGCGTCCGTCGAAAAGCCGTTCGAGGAAGGCCTGACGTTCGAGCGCGAGCGCTTCATCCACCTCACCCGGACGACGGAATCGAAAGCGCTGCGCCACGCGTTTTTCGCCGAGCGCGCGGCCGCCAAGGTGCCGGATGTTCCGCCTGACACGCCGGTGCGCGAGATCCGCAGCGCGGCCGTCGTCGGCGCCGGCACGATGGGCGGCGGCATCGCGATGAATTTCGCGAACGCCGGCATCCCCGTCACGATCCTGGAAACGAAGCGGGACGCGCTGGACAAGGGACTGGCCACCATCCGCAAGAATTACGAAAACACCGTCAGGAAGGGCAAGCTGGCCCCCGAGAAGGCCGAGCAGCGCGTGGGACTCATCCGCGGTACGCTCGACTATGCCGACGTCGCCCAGGCCGACATCGTCATCGAAGCGGTATTCGAGGACATGGGCGTGAAGGAGTCCGTGTTCCGCCAACTGGACGCGGTGATGAAGCCGGGCGCGATCCTCGCGTCGAACACGTCGACGCTGGACCTGAACCGCATCGCGTCGTTCACGGCGCGCCCGCAGGACGTCATCGGCCTGCATTTCTTCAGCCCCGCCAACGTGATGAAGCTGCTGGAGATCGTGCGCGGCGCGGCCACGGGCAAGGACGTGCTGGCGACGGCGCTGGCGCTGTCGAAGAAAATCAGGAAGACGGGCGTGGTGTCCGGCGTGTGCGACGGCTTCATCGGCAACCGCATGGTCGAGCAGTACATCCGCCAGGCCGGCTTCCTGCTGGACGAGGGCGCGCTGCCGCAGCAGGTCGATGCCGCCATCGAGAAGTTCGGCTTCGCCATGGGCCCGTTCCGCATGGGCGACCTGGCCGGAAACGACATCGGCTGGTACATCCGCAAGCGCCGCGCCGTCGAGATGCCGGACGTGAAGTACTCGCGGACGGCGGATCTGCTGTGCGAACAGGGCCGTTTCGGGCAAAAGACGGGCGCCGGCTGGTACGACTACCAGGCGGGCGACCGCACGCCGCAGCCGTCGGCATGGGTCGATGACATGATCGTGAAGCACTCGCAGGAACTGGGCATCGCGCGCCGCGCGATTTGCGACGAGGAGATCGTCGGGCGCCTCGTCTACGCGCTGGTCAACGAGGGCGCCAGGATCCTGGAAGAGGGCATTGCGCTGCGCGCGTCGGACATCGACATGGTCTACCTGTCCGGCTACGGCTTCCCGCTGTTCCGCGGCGGCCCGATGTTCTACGCCGACACCGTCGGGCTGCCCGCGGAACAGCGGGAAGCCGGTGGCCGGACAGGTACAACCATGTCGAATGTGCGACACCGGCGCAGCGCAATGCCCCTTCCAGGATCCTGGCGCCCTCGTTGACCACGCGTGACGAGGCGCCCGACGGAGTCTCCTCGTCGCAGCACGCGATGCCCGCTCCTGCGAGTGCTTCACGATCATGTCATCGACGTCGACGGCTGCGTGCGGTCGCCGGCCTGGTAGTCGTACCAGCCGGCGCCCCCATCTTGCCCGAAACGGCCCTGTTCGCACAGCAGATCCGCCCTGCGCGAGTACTTCACGTCCGGCATCTCGACGGCGCTTGCGGATGTACCAGCCGATGTCGTTTCCGGCCAGTCACCGTGGGAACAGGCCGTCGGCGAACCGAACTTCTCGATGGCGGCATCGACCTGCTGCGGCAGCGCGCCCTCGTCCGCAGGAAGCCGGCCTCGCGGAAGTGAGCTGCTCGACCATGCCGGTTGCCGGAAGATGAAGCCGTCGCACGCCGGACGCCGCGCCCGTCTTCCTCAATTTTCTTCGACAGCGCCAGCGCCGTCGCCGGCGCGTCCTTGCCCGTGGCCGCGCCGCGCGCGAGATCTCCAGCAGCTTCATCACGTTGGCGGGGCTGAGAAGAAATGCAGGCCGATGACGTCCCTGCGGGCGCGCCGTGAACGACGCGATACGGTCAGGTCCAGCGTCGACGTGTTCCGACGCAAGGAGCCGCTTGTCGCCGCATACTCCAGGAACACGACTCCTTGGGCATGTCCCTCGATACCG
>NZ_CDRNIL010000050.1:0-6556 GCF_977014125.1 Massilia phosphatilytica | reverse complement strand
ACGGAGGAGTTAGTTGGATGATCCAGCACCCCTTGCCTGACCCCGCGCCGCATGTCGATGAGTGAGCTGTTCGTCGACCCGCAGGCACGCTGAAAGGAAGCACCATGATCATCGATTGCCACGGCCACTTCACCACCATCCCGAAATCGCTGCGCGACTGGCGCGCGCAGCAAACGGACGCCGTCAAGGATCCGTCCAGGCGCCGCTGCTCGCCGGGCGCGCATGTCTCGGACGACCAGATCCGCGACGCCATCGAGAACGGCCAGTTGAAACTGCAGAAAGAACGCGGCAGCGACCTGACGCTGTTCTCGCCTATCGCCGGCCTGATGAGCCACCACCTGGGCAACGAGCGCACGAGCCTCGAATGGGCCGAGACTCGAACCACCTCGTGTACCGCGTCACCGAGATGTACCCGGATAACTTTGCGCCCGTGGGCATGCTGCCCCAGTCGCCGTACGCGCCGCCGGCGAACAGCATCCCCGAACTGCGCCGCATCGTCGAAGAACTGGGCTTTGTCGGCGTCAACCTGAACCCGGATCCGACCGGCGGCTACTGGACCGGCACACCGGTCACCGACCGCTCGTGGTATCCGTTGTACGAAGTGCTGTCCAGCCGGGATGTCCCGGCGATGATCCACGTCGCGGCATCGTGCAACCCGTGCTTCCACGGCACCGGCGCGCACTACCTGAACGCCGACACGTCCGTCTTCATGTAGGTGCCGCAGTCGACCTGTTCCCAGGCGCGGATGATGCCGTTCAGTCGGGTATTGCTCATCGTATTCCTCGTGTTTGGTGTGTTATTCGTTCGCGTTCCAATACATGAAGCCCATGCCCTCGCCGGTGCCGGCGGCGGTGCGGTAGCAGGGCACGTAGTCGACGAGCGTCATCTGCGCGCCGGAGTCCTGCAGGGCCATCATCACGGAGACGTACAGCTTGATTTCCGACGTGCCGGACTGGTACGAGCGCTCGTCCACGTTGGCGAGACCTTCGTAGTCGTAGTTGCGCAGCATGCCCATGATCCGCTGGTCGAATTCGGTGTCGCAGACGAAGTGCGACAGGCCGCCGGATGCGATGATCGCCACGCGCGCATCGCTCTTCCACGCCTTGATCGCATCGCGCAGGGTGCGGCCGAACTCGATGCAGCGGCTCATCGGCGGCTGCGTCGGTGGATAGAAGCAGTTCATCAGGATCGGCACGTGCGGCGGCGGGTTGTCGCCCATGATCTGGCGGTACACGAAGCTGAACGCGTGCGGCGCGATCGGCGCGGCGGGTTTCATCCACACGTCGTCGGGCCACGACATCAGGTCGGTCAGGTCGAAGTTCCGCGCTCGAACGTCTCGAGCAGGTAAGTGGCCAGTTCCGGATACGCCTTGTGCGTCACAGCGTGGTCCGGCGCATACACGGAGCGTTGCGGCGGACCGTTGAAGACGTCTTCGCCGCTGTAGATCGCGATCGACGGCGACATGTGCGTGAAGATCTCCTTCTGGTCCTTGCCGAGGATGATCGCGACGTCGGGGGCGGCGCGTTCGTACGCGGCGCGCATCTCGTCCAGCGCGGCGCGGCAGCGCTTGGCGCGCGCGGTGCGTTCCTCGATCGTCAGGAGGGCTTCGAAGCCCTCGTCGCGGCGTTCGGCTTCCAGCTCGGGGTAGGTCCAGGTGCGGTTGCGGTACCACAGCTCGGGATTGTTGCGGTCGCGCTCGCCGTTCTTGAGCCAGTCTTCCGGCGCCTGGCCCAGCATGCCGCTGTGCGGTACGGCCATGCCGAACACGATTTCTGCCATGTTTGTTACTCCTTCAGTGATTCGTTGTTATGTGCGGGGCAGCGGACGGACATCCGCATGCGGCTGGTCGAGGGGCGCTTCGCTCACCTTCGGTGCCCACTTGCGCTGCAGCAGGACGAGCGAGTTCACGGCGCCGAGGACGAGGAAGCCGAAGATCGCCAGCATCGGCAACTCGTAGCTGCCGCCGACGTGCAGCAGCCAGCCGGACAGGCTCGCCGAGACGCCGCCCGCGAGGCTCGTCGCCACCTGCTGCAGGCCCGTGTTCAGGCCGATGGCCGGCTTCGGGATCAGCGTCAGCTTGCACAGCGTGGTGTTGTTGGCGGTGACGAAACCGAGCAGCGACAGCGACAGCACGTTCCAGAACAACGCCATCTGCAGCGACTCGGCATAGGCGCCCAGCAGGACAGTGGTGCCGCCGATGAAGCCGGCGATGACGAAACCCTTGCGCACTTTGACGGCGTCGCCGCCGCGGGCGATCATCCGGTCCGCCACCCAGCCCGCGATCGTCGCCACGATGGCGATACCGGCGAAGCTGAAGAACGTGTACAGGCCGGAATTCTCGAGCGACAGGCCGCGCTGCTCGACCAGGTAGGCCGGCATCCACGTCATGCAGTAGAACGTGAAGTAGCCGTAGCAGAAGTTGTTGATCATGCCGCCCCACACGACGGGACTGGCGAGCAGGCCGCCGAGCGTCACGGACGACGCGCGCTTCTTCGCGGCGGCCATTTGTGCCCGCGTCGGGAGATCGTTCTTCAGCATCAGCAGCCAGGGCGCGAGCCACAGCAGGCCGACGACGCCGGTCAGGATGAACATCGCCTGCCACGAGTGGTTGACGATCATCCACGCCGCCACCGGGGCGCCGATCGCGGGGCCGAACTTGCCGCCCATCGTGAACAGGCCGACGGCGAGACCCTTCTGGCTTTCCTGGAAGTTGTCGCCCATCCAGCGGTAGCTGGCCGGGATCACGATCGCTTCCGCCGCGCCGATCACGAGGCGCATGACGATCAATGCGGTCAAGGTCGTGACGACGCCGGTGAGGGCCGTCGCCGCGCACCACAGGGCGAAGCAGACGGCGTACGGCCACTTGACGCCGTAGCGGTCGACGATCCAGCCCATCACCAGCTGGAACAGGCCGTAGGTCCAGAAGAAGGCCGAGTTGAGCCAGCCGCGTTCCACGCTCGTGAGGCCGAATTCGCGCAGGAAGTTCTTGTCCGCCAGCGCGGACGACAGGCTGGTCCGGTCTATGAATGAAATCAGCAGGGCGATTGCCAGGAGCAGCAGGATGCTCCAGGGATTCGCCGCCGCCGGCCGTTTATCGTTTGTCTCCATCGCGTTCTCTCTTGTCGTGCTACGCCGGCCGCGGCCGGCGTGCCGTCAGGCCAGGGTCGGGTACAGTTTCAGCGCCGTGCGGCCGAAGATCCAGGCACGGTCCTCTTCACCGAGGCAGGCCAGGCTGTCCTGGGCGGTTGCCAGCAGTTCGGACAGCGTACCGGGGGAGGTCGGAAAATTCGAGCCCCACACCATGCGCCGGGCACCGAATGCCTCGACCACGCGCGGGAAGAAGGTCTCGGCGCTGGCATTGCCCTTTTTGACGTCGCCGAAGATGCGCGGCGCCAGCTTCAGGTACACGTTCTCGAACTGCGCCATGTCGAACAGGCTTTGCGCGTTGGCATACGGCGGCCCGTCGAGGACGTCGGGACGGCCCAGGTGGTCGAGGATGATGTTGACGCCAGGGAAGCGCCGGGCCAGCTCGGCCACCTGGCGCAGGCCGGCCGGGCCGGTCTGGATGCACATCGGCAGGCCCAGCTCCGCGCACAGGTCCCAGGCCGGGAACGAGCGCGGGTCATCCAGCTCGCTCGGGTCGAACTCCTTGGTGCTGCCGCCCGTGAACAGGCGCAGCCCGGCCAGGCCGCGCGCGGTCCATTCGCGGATGCGTTCCGGCGCGTCCGGCTGCAGCACGTCCACCGAGCCGACCGCGACGAGGCGGTCCGGATACTTCGCGCAGCCGTCCACGACGTAGCTGTTGTCGAAACCGTAAGTGGTCGACGAGTGCACCACGGCGGCCTTGGCGACGCCGGCGTCGTCCATCGCGGCGATCAGCGCCTCGACGGTGGACGGCCGTTCCTGCGACCAGTCCGAGCGCTTGCCGAACAGCGGCGCCGGCGGATAGCTTTTCTCGTCGTCGGAAATGATGTGCGGGTGGGTGTCGATGATCGGGTAAGTCATGGAAATTCCTTTACTTTCCTTGTGCCTTCAGGCGCGCATCGAGGCGCGGATACACGCGGCGGGCATTGCCTTCGTAGATCTTGTAGCGGTCCTCGGCGCTCAAGGCGGCGATGCCGTCGACGTAGCGCTTGGTGTCGTCGAAATACTGGCCGGTGGCCGGGTCCTTGCCGCGCACGGCGCCGATCATCTCGGAGCCGAACAGCACGTTGTCGGACGGGATGACCTTGGTGAGCAGTTCCACGCCCGGCTGGTGGTACACGCAGGTGTCGAAGAACACGTTGTCCAGCAGGCCTTCGAGCGGACGCTCCATCATCTCGAGCGACATGCCGCGGTAACGGCCCCAGTGGTACGGCACCGCGCCGCCGCCGTGCGGGATCACGAAGCGCAGGCTCGGGAAATCCTTGAACAGGTCGGACTGCAGCACCTGCATGAAGACGGACGTGTCGGCGTTCAGGTAGTGCGCGCCGGTGCCGTGGAAGCACGGGTTGCACGATGCCGCCACGTGGATCATCGCCGGGACGTCCAGCTCGGACAGCACTTCGTACAGCGGATACCACGAGCGGTCGGTGACCGGGGTGCCGGTCCAGTAGCCGCCGGTCGGATCCGGGTTCAGGTTGACGCCGACGAAGCCCAGCTCCTCGACGATGCGGCGCAGTTCGGGGATGCTGTTCGCCGGCGGCGCGTACGGCGACTGCGGCAGCATGCCCACGGGCGCAAAGTTATCCGGGTACATCTCGGTGACGCGGTACACGAGGTCGTTCGAGATCTCGGCCCATTCGAGGCTCGTGCGCTCGTTGCCCAGGTGGTGGCTCATCAGGCCGGCGATAGGCGAGAACAGCGTCAGGTCGCTGCCGCGTTCTTTCTGCAGTTTCAACTGGCCGTTCTCGATGGCGTCGCGGATCTGGTCGTCCGAGACATGCGCGCCGGCGAGCAGCGGCGCCTTGGACGGATCCTTGACGGCGTCCGTTCTGCTGCGCGCGCCAGTCGCGCAGCGATTTCGGGATGGTGGTGAAGTGGCCGTGGCAATCGATGATCATGGTGCTTCCTTTCAGCGTGCCTGCGGGTCGACGAACAGCTCACTCATCGACATGCGGCGCGGGGTCAGGCACTGCTTGAACGCGGTTTGTTCCAGCGCTTCGATGGTCTTGCGGTTTTCCTCGATGCCGTAGGGCAGCGGGTCGTAGCCGACGATCTCGCGCAGTTTGAGGTATTTCTTGTCGCCGGCGGTCGTGGCTTCGCCGGCGTCCAGGCGCGCGAGCCATTCCTTCTTGGCGCGGTCGAACGCCTTGTACAGCGATTGCGCGATCCACGGATGCTCGGCCAGCACCGAATCCTTCACGACGATGGTGCCGTGCATCGGGTAGATGCCGGTGCGGGCATACGAATCGGCTTCCAGGGCCGCCGCGTTCGGGAGCAGATCCGGATAGTCCGCTTCGACTTCCTGCCAGCCGCCGGTCGGGGCGCCGGTGCGGCCGATGCCCGCCGCGCCTTCGACGCCGGCCACCAGCTCGCCCTTGGCCATCATGTCGGCCAGCGAGGTGCCTGCCGGCGCGTGGATGACGTTCGGCGGCAGCTGCAGCTGGGTGACGTGTTCCTCGTCGTCGACGACCCAGGTCACTTTCGACGTGTCCAGGCCGAAGTCGTCGATCAGCGCCTGGCGCAGCCACACACCGGTCGTGACCGAATAGGCGCGCACGCCGACCTTCTTGCCTTCCAGGTCCTTCGGCGTCCTGATGCCGGCGTCCGGGACGCACGAGCAGGCCGCCGTGGTGGAAGCGGCGCACGACGAAGATGGGCAGTGCGACGAACGGCGCACCGTAGGCACGGGCGATGATGTAGGTGGTGGGCGCCAGTTCGCAGACGTCGAATTCGACGTCGCGCACCATGCGGCGGAAGGCGCCGATCTGCGGCTTGACGGTGACGAATTCGGCATCCACGCCCTCGATGGGAATGGTGCCGTTGCGGATGGCGGCGGTATGCGGATGCTCGGCGATCGCGATCTTGAGCGGGACTTTGCTGGCCAATTGGTTCTCCTTTGGGTTGCCTGCGCTGGAGCATGGGCGTCGTGTCTATGGACATAAGAATAGGGATCCGGCCCGGGCGTCGTCCCTACACAAAAGCGCGATTCGCTGGCACTTTTCGCCGCGCGACGGAAACGACTTGCTGTTTTTTTGCAAGAGGGATATGGTTGTGATCTAAAGGGCGGCTGGCCACCACCGCAACCGATCGGCGCCAGACCGAACACATGGCCGTCCTTGCCGAGGAGACGCGAGCAATGAAGCACAGTTTCGTCACGAAACCGGTACCTGTATGCAAATCACAACACCGCGCTGACGCCGGTGCCCAAGGTCCGGTTATACGTCGAGCGACCGGAGCGCAAGGAAAACTGGTTCGTCAACGTCGGCCACGTCACCGACCGCGGCCGCTGGCGCACCGAACCCCATGCGCACCCCGGCTACGGCCAGGTCATCTTCGTGCGCAACGGGCGCGGCGTCATGAACCAGGTGCTGGATCATCCAACTAACTCCTCCGTTTTAACCTTTCAGAACAT
>NZ_CDRNIL010000049.1:0-2371 GCF_977014125.1 Massilia phosphatilytica | reverse complement strand
TCTGCCTTCGACTTCAGTTACGTATTGCTAAGGTTAAAACGGAGGAGTTAGTTGGATGATCCAGCACCTCGAAAGGCGCGCTGCTGACCGGCACGCTGACCGATCCGGACGACGGCGGCATCAACTTCGGCGGCGACACGCGCTCGGCCGACCGCACGTCGGAAACGACGGACGTGTCGTGGAACCTGCGCTGGCGTCCGAACGACCGCTGGACCATCAGCACGGACCTGCAGCGCATCCGCGCCACGACCAGCAGCTTCGACTCGACCGTTGCCACCGGCGTGCAGATGCCGAGCGAGTCGATCGACCTGCGCGGCGACGTGCCGACCTTGTCGTTCACGGACGCCGACCGCGCCTACCTCGCGAACCCCGAATTACTACTGGGCGTTCACGATGGAACACCAGGACCGCAGCAAGGCGGGCGAATGGGCGTGGCGCACCGACGCGAAGTACGACTTCGACCACCCGGTGCTGCGCGACATCCGTTTCGGCGTGCGCCTGACGGATCGCGACTCGCGCAACGAGAAACTCGAACCCGAGCTACAACTGGGCGGCCATCACCCAGACGTGGCAGGTCGGCCCGACCGAACACGCTGTCGAGCCTCGCGTACCTGGGCGACCCGCGCTTCAACAACCAGGTACAGGTCCACTCGTTCAAAAACTTCTTCAACAACAACACGTCGGTGCCCGGCACTGGTCTTCCCGGCCGTCGTCGCTGACCACCGGCTACCCGGCCTCGTACGCCCAGCTGCACACGTATCCGAACATGCTGTGCAACAACCGGCACCAACAATTGCACGTCGTGGAACCCGGCCACGTTCGGCACCGACCCGGCCGGCGTCGACGAGCAGAAGAGAAGACCGGCGCGCTGTACTCGCAGCTGCGCTTCGGCGTCGACGACCTGAAGTACCCGGTCGACGGCAACATCGGCCTGCGCTACGTGAAGACCGACATGACGGCGCACGGCTACACCGTGTTCACCCCGAGCACGTTCGACGGGCGCCGGCATTCCCGCAATTCACCGGCGTTCTCCAAGAAGCAGGACTTCAGCAACAAGCTACAACAACGTGCTGCCGAGCCTGAACCTGCGCATGAAGGCGAGCGGCGCGCTGCAGTTCCGCATGGGCCTGTCGACCGGCATCTCGCGTCCGGACTTCACCGACCTGCAGGGCTACACGACGCTGTCGCAGAACGTGGACAACTCGAGCGGCCTGGTTACCTACACGGGCACCGGCACGGGCAACCCGAACCTGCGCCCGGTCCGCTCGCACCAGGTCGACTTGACGGCCGAATGGTATTTCGCCAAGACCGGCTCGCTGACCTTCGGCGTGTTCAACAAGCAGCTGAAGGACGTCATCATCAAGCAGTCGTACGGCTATGACCTGGCGGACAACACCGGCAAGTCGTACACCTTCACGACCACGGGTCCGGTGAACGGCGCGGACGGCCATGCGCGCGGCGCGGAGATCGCGTTCCAGCAGTACTTCGACTTCCTGCCGGGCTGGCTGTCGGGCTTCGGCGTCCAGGCCAATTACACGTACGTGGACAGCAAGACGTCACTGCACCAGCCGGTGCACTCCGTGTACTGCACGGGCGGCAACCAGGCGACGAACTTCAACCTGAACCTGAACGGCTGCGACACCAACGGCACCACGTTCGGCGACCTGCCGCTGATCGGCCTGTCGCGCCAATCGTACAACCTGGCGCTGATGTATGACCAAGGCAAGATCTCGGCGCGACTGGCCTGGAACTGGCGTTCGAAGAACCTGCAGAACGTGAACGTCAATGGCACCAGCGGCGGCGACGGCACCGACAGCAACCCGTCCAGCCCGACCTTCGGCCAGCACAACGTAGCCTGGGCGCTGCCGACGTGGGCGGACGGCTACGGCCAGTTGGACGGCTCGAGTTGTCCACGTTCTGCGACAGCGTCGTGTAGCCCTGCAGGTCGGTGAAGTCCGGACGCGAGATGCCGGTCGACAGCCATGCGGAACTGCAGCGCGCCGCTCGCCTTCATGCGCAGGTTCAGACTCGGCAGCACGTTGTTGTAGCTGTTGCTGAAGTCCTGCTTCTTGGAAAACGCCGAGAATTGCGGGATGCCGGCGCCCGTCGAATTGCTCGGGGTGAACACGGTGTAGCCGTGCGCCGTCATGTCGGTCTTCACGTAGCGCAGGCCGATGTTGCCGTCGACCGGGTACTTCAGGTCGTCGACGCCGAAGCGCAGCTGCGAGTACAGCGCGCCGGTCTTCTCCTTCTGCTCGTTGACGCCGGCCGGGTCGGTGCCCGACACGTGGCCGGGTTCCACGACGTGCAATTGTTGGTGCCGTTCTTGCGCAGCGTCTTCGGATGCGTGTGCAGCTGGGCGTACCGAGGC
>NZ_CDRNIL010000048.1:0-2693 GCF_977014125.1 Massilia phosphatilytica | reverse complement strand
TTATGTCGCTCTACTGGTTCAGTTACGTATTGCTAAGGTTAAAACGGAGGAGTTAGTTGGATGATCCAGCACCTGCCGGTGCAGCCGACGTCGCGAGCGATGCGCGCGACCGCATCCTCGTGCGCGTGGTAGCGATAGCCGTGCATGAACACGATGGCCAGTGCGCGGATTCCGCTGTCGTACGCGGCCTGCAGGTCGCGCCGCGCCGCCGCCTCGTCGAGCGTCGTCACGACGTCGCCGTGCGCGCCGATGCGCTCGGCGATCTCGACGACACGGCCGTACAGCAGCTCGGGCAGCACGATGTGGCGGTCGAACAGGCGCGGACGGTTCTGGTAGGCGATGCGCAGGCCGTCGCCGAAACCCCGGGTGATCGCGAGCGCCGTGGGCTCGCCCTTGCGCTCCAGCAGCGCATTGGTGGCGACCGTCGTGCCCATCCTCGACGGCCTCCACCTGCCCGGCCGGGATCGGCGCGTCCGGCGCCAGGCCGAGCAGATGGCGGATGCCGGCGACGGCCGCGTCGCGGTAGCGTTCCGGGTTTTCAGACAGCAGCTTGTGCGTGACGAGGCCGCCGTCGGGCCGGCGCGCCACGATGTCCGTGAAGGTGCCGCCGCGGTCGATCCAGAACTGCCAGTCCATCATTATCCCCATCGTCAAAGTCAAGCCAGCGGCTATTGTAGTCGCGCGCCGCGCCGATTTTAGCGAAAATGCACGTTCCGCACCGTCGTGCGTTTTCTATCGGAACCAGCATGGACAATCCGCTCTACAGCGTCGCGCAGATCCGCGCCATCGAACAGGCAGCCCAATCGCAACTGCCGCCCGGCGCGCTGATGCAGCGCGCGGGCGAAGCCGCGTCGACGTATGCGCTCGAAGTGCTGGGCGGCCTGCCGACGGGGCGCGTCCTCGTGCTCGCCGGCCCCGGCAACAACGGCGGCGACGCGCTGGAGGTCGCCGCGAACCTCGCCAATCTCGGCGCCGGGGTCGACGTCGTCCACCTCGCCGGCGCGGCGCCGTCGCCGGAAACGCAGCGCGCGCTCGAGCGCGCCCAGGCCAGCCGCGCGCGCTTCATCGACGCGATCGAGGACGGCCGGAGTTGCTGCCTCGTCATCGACGGCCTGTTCGGCATCGGCCTCGCGCGCCCGCTCGCGGGACGCGCGCGCGAACTCGTCGAGGCGACGCGCGGGATGGCCTGTCCCGTGCTGGCGCTGGACGTCCCCAGCGGCCTCGATGCCGACACCGGCAGCGTCGTCGGCCCGGACGGCGTGGCCGTGTGCGCCACGTACACGATCACCTTCCTCGGCGACAAACCGGGCCTGCACACGGGCGACGGCTGCGACCATGCGGGCCGCGTGCACGTGGACCGCCTCGGCACCGCCGGCCTGCACGCGGAGGCGGCGCACGCGCGCCTGAACACGCCCGCGCTGTTCGCCGCCCTGCTCGCGCCGCGCCGGCGCAATTCCCATAAAGGCACGTACGGCGACGTGGCCGTGCTGGGCGGCGCGCGCGGGATGGCCGGCGCGGGCATCCTGGCCGCGCGCGCCGCGCTGTATGCGGGCGCGGGCCGCGTGTTCGTCGCCGCCGTCGATCCGGGCCCGGGCCTGGACCCGGTGCAGCCGGAGATCATGTTCCGCGACGCCGCCGGCTTCGCGTTCGACGGCCGCACGGTCGTCGCCGGCCCCGGCATGGGCGATTCGGCCGGCGCCACGCACCTGCTGTCGAAGGTGATCGACGGCACCGGGCCGCTGCTGGTCGACGCCGACGCGCTGAACCTGTGCGCGGCCAGCCCCGACCTCGCCGCGCGCCTGGCCGCGCACGACGGCGCGACGGTCGTGACGCCGCACCCGCTGGAAGCGGCGCGCCTGCTGGGCGTGACGGCGCCCATCGTCCAGGCGGACCGGCTGGAAAATGCGCGCGAGCTGGCGCAGCGGCTGGACGCGGTCGTCGTGCTCAAGGGCGCCGGCAGCGTCATCGCGCGGCCGGACGGCGAGGTGGCGATCAATGCGACAGGCAATCCGGGACTGGCCACGGGCGGCACGGGCGACGTACTGGCAGGCCTGGTCGGCACCCTGCTGAGCCAGGGCTGGCCGGCATGGGAAGCCGCGCTGGCGGGCGTCTGGCTGCACGGCGCGGCGGCGGACCGGCTCGTCGCCGCGGGCACGGGCCCGATCGGCCTGACGGCGGGCGACGAGCCGGTCCGCCGCCGCGCCGTGCAGCCAGACGCCCGCCAGCGCGGCTTCCCCATGCCGGCCACCCTCGGCTCAGCAGGGTGCCGACCAGGCCTGCCAGTACGTCGCCCGTGCCGCCCGTGGCCAGTCCATGCCTGTCGCATTGATCGCCACCTCGCCGTCCGGCCGCACAATGACGCTGCCGGCGCCCTTGGCGACGCCGACCGCAGGCGACGGCCGGCGCCAGCTCGCGCGCATTTTCCAGCCGGTCCGCCTGGACGATGGGCGCCGTCACGCCCAGCAGGCGCGCCGCAGGCGGGTGCGGCGTCACGACCGCGCCGTCGTGCGCGGCCAGGCGCGCGGTCGGGCTGGCCGCGCACAGGTCCAGCGCGTCGGCGTCGAACAGCAGCGGCCCGGTGCCGTCGATCACCTTCGACAGCAGGTGCGCCGAGAATCGCCCATGCCGGGGCCGGCGAACGACGCTGCAGCCGTCGAAGCCGGCACGTGAACGTGATGCTCAGCTACACCGTG
>NZ_CDRNIL010000047.1:0-13842 GCF_977014125.1 Massilia phosphatilytica | reverse complement strand
TGTCGTTCTACTCGTTCAGTTACGTATTGCTAAGGTTAAAACGGAGGAGTTAGTTGGATGATCCAGCACCTCGTAGATGGCAAGTTTCCGTGTAGGTGGGCCATGTACAGGGCAGGCAAAAGCTTGCGCATGGCCAAGTCCCCCATGCCGCCGAAGATAATTATGTCCAGGACAGAGCCCTGGTCTTGCGCTATCGAAGAAGTCATTGAGTTGCTTCGGTAAAGGTTTGAGAGCGCCTGGCGGCCGCCCAACGTGAGGAATAGATGCCTGTCTGACTCGTTGATTGTTACCGGCATTAGAAGTCCGTGCCCTACTGGACACCGACATCTCCTCCTCTTCCCTGCTCCGCGACGTCCAATACCAAGACGAGACGCCCGCCTGACGCCGCA
Source organism: Massilia phosphatilytica (assembly GCF_977014125.1). NCBI lineage: Bacteria > Pseudomonadati > Pseudomonadota > Betaproteobacteria > Burkholderiales > Oxalobacteraceae > Massilia > Massilia phosphatilytica. Next base: position 13,453 of record NZ_CDRNIL010000047.1, on the reverse strand, counting down.
GAACGTTATCAAATCCGACGATTTATGCAATCGTTTGCAATATAGCGCCCAATGATAGCAGCGCGATGGGCTCCTCACAATCCTCTTGAGCGACAAATGTGGGGAGAGTGCTGAAGTTAGCTGTTTAGTTTCGTGCGATCATCTTCCTCGTCGTAGCTGGCCTTTGTTTCGTGCAAGGGCTATGCTGGGTGACTTGATTGCTGGGTTCAGCAGTCCCGGCATTCAACCGCAACAGGAGCAGTCCGCAGCATGAGTTCACGCATCCATCCGCAAGCGCGCACCACCCCGAAAGTCCGGCAGGAGATCAAGGATTCAGGTCTGTCCGATCGTCAGGCGGCAAAGGTCTTCGGCATTACGCGGTCGACGGCCGCGAAGTGGCTCAAGCGTGACGATGTACAGGACCGTTCCCATCGCGCGCACACGCTGCATACAACGCTGAGCACAGCCCAGGAAGCCATCGTCCTGGCGCTGCGCCAGTCGCTCTACCTGCCGCTCGATGATCTGCTTTTCATCACGCGGCAGTACATCAATCCCGAGGTGTCGCGCTCAGGCATCGCGCGCCTGCTCAAGCGCGAAGGCATGTCGCGCCTGGAAGACGTGATCCCGACGGCCGAGGGCGAAACCATCGCACCGAAGAAGACCTTCAAGGACTACGAGACCCGGCTTCATCCACATCGACATCAAGTACCTGCCGCAGATGCCGGATGAGACCTCGCGCCGCTACCTGTTCGTCGCCATCGACCGCGCCACGCGCTGGGTTTTCATGCACATCTACGGCGACATGACGGAGAAAAGCAGCGTCGATTTCCTGCGTCGGCTCAAACAGGCTTCGCCCATCAGAATCAGCAAGATCCTGACCGACAACGGCTCACAATTTACCGACCGTTTCACAACCAAGGACAAGAAGCCCAGCGGCAAGCACGCCTTCGATGAGGCCTGCGCCGCTATCGCCGCCGAGCATCGCCTGGCGCCACCGCGCCATCCGCAAACGAACGGCATGGTCGAGCGTTTTAACGGCCGCATCAATGAACTGCTGCAGCAAACCCGTTTCGACAGCAAGGCGGACCTGGAGACGACCTTGCTGAACTATTTGAAGCTGTACAACCACCACATTCCGCAGCGCGCACTTGACGCCAAAACGCCCATCCTGGCACTCAAGGAATGGCAGAAGAAGCGGCCGGAACTATTCATCAAACGCGTCTACGATCAAACGGGACTCGACAGTTAGCAGCACAATGCGCGTGCAGGACGCACGTATAGTGCTAGAATTTACTACTTTTGCAATCGTTTGTTTATGCGATTTACCGAGAGTGCGGGACGAGAGTCAATGCCCGTGACCTATAGTTAACCCAGCCCAAGTAGAGACTATGAATACCAACGATAAAACTACTAGTAGTCGCAAATCGAATGGCAGGCGCGCAGCAAAATGGATAGTAGTTGGTCTTGCCAGCGCAGTCGCCGTCGGCAGCGCCATTGTTGTCTACCAAAATCGCCGCCCCCCGGTCGCAAATACCTATTACGTGGCGCTTGGCAGTTCGTTTGCTTCCGGCCTAGGGCTCGGTGTGCGAGCACCAGGCAGTCCACTCGTTTCCGGGCGGACCATCAATGGTTACCCTCAGCAACTAGCCCGTTTACTTAAGGTACCAACGTTCACCGACATGTCATCTGCCGGCTCGACAATTTCGCACGTGCTGCATGGTGGCCAGCTAGGCATGGGGCCACAAATCGATGCGCTAGGCCCGGATACACGCTTGGTGACCCTGACTTCGGGAGGCAACGACGTCAACTATATCGGCGATCTTGACGCCATGGCTCGAACCAACCGAGGTGGCGTGACAGGATCGATTGTCAGTCTGTTTTGGAAAGGCGCTAAGCCCGTGAGCGATCGAAACTTCGCTTTCTTGCGCACCAACATGGAGTTGACGATTCGCGAAATACGGAGGCGGTCCCCTCGTGCCAAGGTGGTCGTCGTCACTTATCCAGAAATCGTTCCAGGTGAAAGTAAATGCGAAGCGCTCGGCATTACGACCGAACAGGCTAACCTGATGGGAGCAGTCGGCCGTAAGCTGGCCGATGTCACACGTGCCGCCGTCGAGAGCGCAGGCGGGATCCTAGTCGATGTTGCGTCTCTTTCGATCGGCCATGACGCATGCAGTGCGGCCCCATGGGTGAACGGAACCCGGCCATTGCAAGGCGCCGCATTCCATCCCACGTTCGCCGGCGCCCACGCTACCGCAGCCGCGATCGCAGATGTCTTGACCAAGACACCTTAGTCAATTAGGCAACCGTAGCACTTTCTGGATGTGGTCGACTAATCGGTTGGCCACGCCATCCGCCCATCCCATCGAACGCGGTGCGGCTCGAACGAATCCGACGGCTTGATGCCGGCCTTACTCATTCGACCGACTTCGTTTGCCTCACTCTTCTTCAGACCCGTCAACTGACTTGACCGAATAGCGAAAAGATGGCCACACTTTTTGCGGTACGAGCATTGCTTTTCGAGAGTGACAAATGCTGAGGAGCGCGGCGTACCGCGCTCCTCCGTTGAAGTCACGAATGACTTCGTCAAATCGCTAATTGAGCTTAGAAATGGTAGCGCCCGCGGATACCGATCGTGCGTGGAACAGGTCCGCCAATAATGCCAGGCTGACGAATGAACCACGGACCTCGTGCATCACTCAGGTTTTGACCGTAGAGCTCGATCTCATACGTTTTGCTGCGCAACCCAATGTTGGCATCGACGAGATTGAAAATTTCGGTTTCGTTGCCGAACTGGTTGATGCGCGAGCCGCTGCGTGCAATCGACCCGTTGACGTACGCCGTCCAAACGTCATTTACAGGACGCGAATAATTAGCGTCAAGTCGGGCGGTAAATCGCGGGGTATTCAGCAGCCGCGCGCCTGAATAAACAACGGTTCCAATGCCGCGCGCAACCAGAGGATTAACGTCGTTATACTCGGCTCTATTAATATCGCCAGAAAGGCCGAGATTCAGTCCTCGCAACGGCGCCCACTGTACGGCCACATCGATGCCTTTCACGGTTGCGTTGCCCAGAGACGCGAAAGCGGCAATACCAGTCGACGTAGTAAGTCCAGTTTGCAGCCCGTTGTACTGGAGCTTATACAGATTGGTCTCATATGTGACTCGTGCGGCGCGCAAATTACCTTTAACACCAATCTCTAGGTTCCGCACGCGATCAGGAGACAGTGCGGTGCTTTCGATAATGTTGTCGGCCCCAAGCGCGCTAACCTGCAACTGCGATTGCGTGATACCGCTTCGGAATCCCGTACCGGCATTCAGATAAACGGTGGTTTGAGTATCGGGGTGATAGGCTACATTTGCTCGCCAAGTGGTCACGCTCGGCGACGCGTTGCCCGATGTGGTGGGTGCTTTCGGAGTGGACTGTTCACTCGTGAAGCTGCGGTTATCCTTGTATTGGCGCAAACCAATCAAAGGCACGAGCTTTCCGTCGAACAGGTCATAACTAATCTCACCAAACACTGACTTGTTACGGGTTTTAGTAGTGTTTGCACCAATAACGTGAAGGATCGGAAGATTAACGTCGTAACCAAAGCGATTTTTGGCGTTGTTATAGTAGAAGCCAGTGACCCAGTGCAATGGTCCGGAAGAATTAGATGCCAACCGCACTTCCTGCGTGAAACTGTTGCCGTTATAGCTATTGAAAAGTGGTCCCGGATTTAGGCCAGGAATCGACAATGCCGAAAGATACGAGGTATCGAACTCCATCACGCCGGTCGCGCTCGTAACCGTAGCGAAACCCAGGTTATACTCAACGGTCAAGCTGTAGAGGTCATTTTTAGTTTTTTCATTCCCTTGAACATTGCCCCAGTTGGAAAAGTAGGAAGGGTTGACGGAACTCATCTGCTGGCTGTAGTCCTGGTTGCCGCCAAAATGCATATACTGGAGGCGCGCTTTAAAATCCTCATTGGGCACCCAATACAGAACAATACGTGCATCGCTCTTGTGCATCTTGTTGGCATCTGTAGCTCGCGGAGTACCCGTCGCGGCACCACTATAGACATCGGCGTAGCCGGCACGCGAGTCACCTCCACCGCTGATTCGCAAACCGAGTTTGTCTTCGATCAGTGGAATCGACACTGCAGCAGCGGCGCCATAACTTAGCTTGCTCGAGCCATCCACGTTAGCAATATATGTCTCTACATCGCCAGTAATCTTGTTCAGGCTCGGATTTTTCGTTTTGAAAATCATTGTCCCGCCCATGGCTCCCTGTCCGTACAAGGTGCCGTATGGCCCGCGGAGTACTTCGACCTGAGCGATATCCAGGAGACGAATTGGTGGCGCCATCTGGAAGTTCGGAATCACATATGGCGTCTCGTCGATGTAGTAACCAACCAATGCATCGCCAACGCCGCCACCAGCACCCGAACCCCGAATTGAATAAGTACGGATGAATTCACCCAACTGTTCGCCCTGGGATGCGCCCGGGACGGCCGTGACAAGCGCATCAATATTGGTAATGTTTTTGCTAACAGACTCTTTCCCAGTGAATGCCTGGATCGACATAGGCGCCTCCACCAGGATCTGCGGACGGCTCTTACTGGCAGATACTACGACCTGTTGAGGCCCCGCATCGTCGGCCTTGGACGCCGGTTTTGCAGTCTCAGTTGCTGCCGGAGGTTGCAGGCGGAGTTGGGACGGCGTTGTCTTGTTGCGCGAACGCGGGCATACAGAACGAGATCGAGCCATGCACAACCCGTCACGATAGTTTTAGATGTCATAACCAGCAGTCTCCTTTTTTGCAAACGATTGTAATAGGTTCAGAGGAATAATAGCACCGAAGGTGCCCGAGGCAAGAGAAAATCGAAATACGTGTCAGGTTTTAAGGAAAATTCGTTGGAAATACGCAGTACAGAGCAATTTAGTAATATTTTTTCAACTGTATTGACTCGGCGATGCGTCTCGTTTGCAATCGTTTGCTATGACGACGAAAAGCCGAGGTCGTTGGGTAGCGTGAGGATGTGCGGCTCCCGCGTCTTCTTTGAGAGCTGACGCAAGTCTGCGGCCGCGGCTATGTTGTGATTCGAACGGTCTCTGCGTTATCGTCGATGCCCAACGGCAATTTTCGCATCAGCGCCTCGACCTCTTCGAGCGACGGGAGGTGTGGCACCACTCTTCGTGCATGCAACTGCTCCGGCAGCCACGGCAAACCGTAGGTGCTCTTCGCCATCGAAGGATGGGGTATTGGAGAGGCTATACAGCAATGCACCCATGCTTGCGTCTCCCGCGCCGACTGTGTCCATTACGACGACGCGCCCGGCGCTGGTGCGTGCCAAGCATCTGGTCCATGATGAAGCTGTGCGCCGTTCGCGCCTTGGGTGTACAGATAAATGGCGTTCGGGTTCATGCCGCGTAGGCGGCCAAACGCCTGTTCAGCATCATCGCAGCGAAATAATCCGCGTAAATCCTCATCCGACACTTTGATCACATCCGCAAGCGCTGCCATGCGCTGTAGGGTCGGGTCGTATCTTTCATCCATGAGAGAACGGAAATTGGGGTCATAACTGATCGCTACCCCCTCCCTTTTCAATAACGCTGCCATGTTGATTAGGTGCTCGGCCAGAGGTTGGCGTGCCAGGCTGATCCCGCCAAAATGCACCCACTTTGCACAGCGCTGCCAGCCTGCAGGAAGCAAATTGGCGTCGAAGTGAAGATCCGCGCTGTCGTCACCCACGAAGAAATATTCTGGCGGGTCGAGCTCATGAACAACGGCCAGCAGCGGCGAGCGCTCGATCTCTTGCAAAAAACGTAGGTCCAGTCCTGCTTGCGCGCTGGCAATTGCAAGGTCTTTGCCGAACACATCGCGGCTGACTGCGCCGGCAAACGCGCTTGCCATACCTAGCCGAGATACAACGCGAGCGACGTTCCAGGTGGAACCGCCTACTCGGCTCGCCCATGTATCGGGTCCAGTTTTTAGGAGATCTGTGAGAGCTTCGCCCGCGGCGACGAACTGAGGCAATGAAGTCACAGCGTCTCCGAACTTGCGCATTGCAGGTGATCCGACTGTTGTGGCAGCGCGGCCCGTTTTAGCATGCCGTCGGTCTGATATGAAATCGACTTGCCCTCTGATGTGGTAATCGTAGCTGCACAGCGGCCCAGATCGACGCTCAGCTGAATCCAGTCGCTTCCCTTGGTCCAAGAGAGCATCAAGACACTCTCGTCCAGCCGGGACGCCGCGAACTCGCCGCAAAATGCTGGGTGCGAATTTCGCAGCTTGATTAGTTGGATGAGTTCAGATACAACCGGCTGCGCAAGGGCGTCCTGAACTTCCTTTCGGTCGTAGTAACGCCTATTGATATCCCTGCCCACTCCAGTTTTGGCGAGTAGCGCCTGGTCGTTAACGCCAGCAAGGGCGCCAACGTAATACACCTGAGGGACACCGGGCAGGAAGAACTGGATTGCGCGCGCGATCAAGTAGGCACCGCAGTCTAAGCCTAAGGCATCAAAGAAAGTACAGTTTACTTGGTAGAGATCAAGATTCGAAGCGGCCGCACCGGTCGCAGCCCTGCTTGCCCCTCCGCTGTTGCGATGGATTGTCTCGACCAGAAGATCAAGTTCGTCGGGCGGCACCAACCCCGGTGCATGTGCAGCCGATTTGTCGGCGCCAATGTCGATAATGCCGATACCATCGTGCGTATCGAGCACGGTGATCGCATTAGTTGGGCGCTCTTCGATCCAGCGACACAGCGGTGCGGCCGAACCAAAATACAGTGCATGCAACACTAAAGGCGGCAAGGCGAAGTCGTAGACCCAGTCTACGCGTCGGGCGATCTCTACTTGACGCTTGTAATAAGAATGCACTTCGACCAAGACTTCCAGGCCTAGTTTGCGGGCGCTCGCCGCGAACGCGTCGATGAAGGCAAAGGTTTCAGGGAGCATAAAGCAGCTCGATCCCGCCTTCTTAATGGCATAGCCGACCGCGTCAAGACGCACCATCGTGACGCCGGCAGCCGCCAGCCGCTCTAGGATGCCCTGCAAATACGCTTCGCCTTGAGGGTGGCGTACATCGATATCGATCTGCTTCGGCGTAAATGTTGTCCAGAGTAGCCGTGACTCCCCATGCTTAAGAGTGACCATCGTGAACGGAAGACCTGGGCGAGGACGGTAAACCGTCAGCAGATCTTGTTCGGTGGCGCCAAGCGGGAATACCGTGTCCATAGCGAGGAACAGCCCGTTATATTCCGATTCGGAACCGTTCTCCGAATAATCCTGGAACTGCGGGGAATCGGACGACATGTGGTTCACGATGACGTCAGCCATCAAAGGCACTTTGGCGCTAAGCGAGCGAATACTGTCCCAGTCACCCAGCCGAGGGTCTACCACGGTGTGATCGATAGGGTCGAACCCGGCATCAGCGCCATCGATCTTTTCGAAAAACGGCAACAGGTGGACGCCACCGAAAACACCTGCGAGTGGACCGTCGAGCAGCGCCTCCAGATCGGACAAGGTTTTGCCGCCGAAGCGATCGACGTAGGTGATCAATTGTACTTTGTTGCGCATGCGGAGTAGGCCTTATTTTGCAAACGATTGTGAGAGGCGATTTAGCTAGACTGCACGAGAAATTATAGACACGTCGCCGCTTTATTGCAATCGTTTGCAGATACCTCCGTGGCTTGATATATAATGACTTCTTTATCAACCGAACTTCCTGCCCCATGCCACGCCGCCCACGTACAGATATTCCTGCTCAAGGTCTTTCGCCAACGGTGGGGCGACCTCGGATGTCCGACATCGCTCGCATGGCGGGCGTGAACGTGTCGACAGTGTCTCGTGCGCTCAGCGGCAGCACGCTGACCAACGAGGAGACGCGTGCTCGCATCATCCAAATAGCAACGGCCTTGAACTACACCGTCAACGCAGCGGGCCAAAGCCTTCGCTCGGGGCAAACGCGCACGATCGGCGTAGTTATTCCCATCGATCCGGTCTCACAGGATCATGTTTCCGACCCGTTTTTTCTTTCGCTCCTCGGCGGTATCGCAGATGCCCTCACCGAACGGGGCTATGACATGCTGCTTTCGCGCATTGATGCTGAGCACCTCGACGCAACTAGTCAGCTCTTCGATACCGGCCGCACGGATGGGATTATCCTGATTGGGCAATGGCGCCATCATGGCCGGCTGAACCAAATCGCTGCTCGAGGCATTCCGCTGATCATCTGGGGAGCGCAACTACCGTACCAAAAGTATGCAACCGTCGGCACGGACAATGCCCTTGGTGGAGAACTGGCAACAGGACATCTGCTCGATCTCGGTGCGCGACGAATTGCTTTCCTAGGCGATACAGAACTTCCCGAATACCGGTTACGTTACGACGGCTACATGAATGCGCATGCAAAGCGCGGCTTGCTGGTCGACCCTGCGCTCACCCGCACTATTCCGTTTAGGCCTGGAACAATCCAGAAAGAGATTGAATCAATGCTCACTCGGAAGAATGGATTTGACGGCGTGTTTGCCGCTAGCGACGTTGCTGCAATGACAGCTATTTCAACCTTGCTTCGCGCTGGAGTACGCGTACCGGAAGACGTCCTCGTGGCCGGCTACGACGACATTGGCCCAGCCGCCTATACCCATCCTTCTCTTACGACCATTCGCCAGCCAATGCATGAAGCGGGACAAAGCCTGGTTGACGGACTGATGAAGCAATTGGAGGGGGAGGCAGCCCAATCTATCGTGCTGCCCACCGAGCTCGTCATTCGGGAATCGACGCGGCGTTAGTTGGATCGGGCGGCGTGGCGTGCCGAAAGTGCCGCAATGATCCTGTTGTGCTCCTTACGGTCAATGCGATAGCCCATCAGGAGTGGCACGACCACAAGGAACAGGACGGCATGACCCGGCCCCCACAGAAGTCCCAGCAGCTGACTACCTGCCTCGGACAACTGCGGCGCCTCTGCAGCTTTCTCAGCCCCTTTCAAGCCGACAAGGGAAAGCATCATGCCGGCCAACAACGACCCCATCCCAATCGCTGCCTTCGACGCAAACACGACCGAGCTGTAGTACAAACCTTCGCAGCGCGTGCCGAACTGGTATTCATGCTCGTCGATTGAATCGGCGAGCATGGACTGAATACCGATGAACAGCAATGCCGAGCTCAAACCAAATACGACTGACATGCCACAGATGATCGTTACCAACGGAATGCTGTCGAGCAGTCCCAACTTAATGAGTATCACGGGCAGCCCTTGGGCAACCCCGACCATGATCACGCCGATCAGCATGCCGGTACGTTTTTCGGCTTTATGATAGAGCAGCGCCGCGAAGGGAATGCCGATGAACATCCCGACTTGCATCGCAAGTACAGGTGCCTGGGTTTGATCCGTAGCGAGATGCCAGTAATATTTATATGCGTACAGGCTCAAGGCTTGCATGCTGCCGCTGACGACAAGAAACAATAGACAGGTCGCGAAGAGCAGGACAAACGAACGGTTCCTTAACAGATCACGCAAATCGTTGGCAACCGTAGTCTGATGGGATTCCGGCGACACGCCCTGCCCGACTCTCGGGGCCGCCATCTTCCAGATTCCAGCAATGCAAATAACCCCAGCGACAAGCACGACACCGGCCAGAAGCAGGCCCAGTTCCGAGTAAGCGGGTGCGCTTGACATCTTGCCCGCGCCCTTGAAGATCAGCTGGAAGGCCGGCAACACGCATGCAACGGCGCCAACAAAATTGAAGAACGCTCTGTATGCCGCAATACTCGACCGCTCGCTGTAATCACTTGTCAGCTCAGCGGTCAAAGATGAATACGGCAACGCGAAGCATGAAGTCCCCACGCGCAGAACGATATTTGCGCCGAGCGCGCATACCAGCGTGACCGTGCTGCCGTATCCGGTCGGAATAGCGAACAAGGCCCAGGCGGCAACGACCAGAATCGGCAGAGCGCCGATCATGAAAGGCAAGCGCCGCCCCCAGCGCGATTGAAGGCGATCGGACGCCGATCCGATCAAGGGGTCAGCAATCGCGTCGACGACTAGGGAGATAAACAGGACTGTACCGGCAATAGCCGGGTCAAGACCGCACACGTTTGTCAGGTAATACAGGAGAAATGTGGCAGCTACCAATGTAACTGCCGCCTCGACCGCTTGCCCGCTACCAAACATCAGCTTTTGCATAATGCTCAGACGGCGGACAGCTGGCACGGCGACCGGCAAAACCGTTTCCATTGGTTTGTTCATTACGCTTGCTCCCTGGCCGGTTTAGCTGATGCACTATCAGGTTCGTTCGGGTTGGCAGCTAGGGCAAAACTCCTGAACCGTGAGATTACTTCGTCGAACGCTGCCTGCGCAGCGGGGACGATTCCGCTCACATGCGCAAAACCATGGGTCAGGTGCGGATATGCGATCAGCTCAGTTCGAACGCCGGCGGCTTGCAGGCTCTTGGCGTAGTTAATGCCGGAATCGCGTAATGGATCGACGTCGAGCACAACGACGAGCGCCGGAGGAAGACTTCGGAGGTCAGCAGCTTGCGGTGATACCCGCCAGTCGTCCGCAGATTGACCTTGGAGATAGGCTGTCCGGCATTCTTCCATCATTGCCATTCGCAGCGTAGGGTCACGGTCGGCCAGGCACGACTCACTTGTCAGGGCAACGTCACGCAAATCGGTAGCGGGATAGAGCAGAAGCTGCGCTTTGATCTGATGTGGCCCCGGGCTCACCGAATCTGCACTTGCAGCCTCGTTACGAAGTCCGATCGTAACCGCGGCAGCCAAATTGCCACCGGCACTGTCGCCGGCAATCACCACGCACTCCGGATCTCCGCCGGCGTTCGAACTGAGCTGATCGCATATCCGCACCTGACCCATGGTTTTGCGCATGTGAGCGGAATCGTCCCCGCTGCGCAGGCGGCGTTTGACGAAGTGATCTCACGGTTCAGGAGTTTTGCCCTAGCTGCCAACCCGAACGAACCTGATAGTGCATGAGCTTAAACCGGCCAGGGAGCAAGCGTAATGAACGAACCGATGGAAACGGTTTTGCCGGTCGCCGTGCCAGCTGTTCCGCCGTCTGAGCATTATGCAAAAGCTGATGTTTGGTAGCGGGCAAGCGGTCGAGGCGGCAGTTACATTGGTAGCTGCCACATTTCTCCTGTATTACCTGACAAACGTGTGCGGTCTTGACCCGGCTATTGCCGGTACAGTCCTGTTTATCTCCCTAGTCGTCGACGCGATTGCTGACCCCTTGATCGGATCGGCGTCCGATCGCCTTCAATCGCGCTGGGGGCGGCGCTTGCCTTTCATGATCGGCGCTCTGCCGAACTATCTGGTCGTTGCCGCCTGGGCCTTGTTCGCTATTCCGACCGGATACGGCAGCACGGTGACGCTGGTATGCGCGCTCGGCGCGAATCTGGCTCCGCATCAGGACTTTACATTTCTCGCGTTGCCGTATTCATCTTTGACCGCTGAGCTGACAGTAAATTCAGCCGCACAGTCAGGGTGTTCCGTCTGCGGACGCTACTTCGATTTCGGCTCATTTGCGTGCGTGCCGGCCTTCAGCTGATCTTCAAGGGCGCGGGCAAGATGTCAAGCGCACCCGCTTACTCGGAACTGGGCCTGCTTCTGGCCGGTGTCGTGCTTGTCGCTGGGGTTATTTGCATTGCTGGAATCTGGAAGATGGCGGCCCGGAGTCGGGCAGGGCGTGTCGCCGGAATCCATCAGACTACGGTTCCAACAGTACGTGATCTGTAAGGAACCGTTCGTTTGTCCTGCTCTTCGCGACCTGTCTGTGCTTTGTCTGGTCAGGCGGCAGCATGCAAGCCTTGAGCCTGTACGCATATAAATATTACTGGCATCTCGCTACGGATCAAACCCAGGCACCTGTACTTGCGATGCAAGTCGGGATGTTCATCGGCATTCCCTTCGCGGCGCTGCTCTATCATAAAGCCGAAAAACGTACCGGCATGCTGATCGGCGTGATCATGGTCGGGGTTGCCCAAGGGCTGCCCGTGATACTCATTAAGTTGGGACTGCTCGACAGCATTCCGTTGGTAACGATCATCTGTGGCATGTCAGTCGTATCTGGTTTGAGCTCGGCATTGCCCGTTCATCGGTATTCAGTCCATGCTCGCCGATTCAATCGGCGAGCATGAATACCAGTTCGGCACGCGCTGCGAAGGTTTGTACTACAGCTCGGTCGTGTTTGCGTCGAAGGCAGCGATTGGGATGGGGTCGATTGCTGGCCGGCATGATGCTTTCCCTTGTCGGCTTGAAAGGGGCTGAGAAAGCTGCAGAGGCGCCGCAGTTGTCCGAGGCAGGTAGTCAGCTGCTGGGACTTCTGTGGGGGCCGGGTCATGCCGTCCTGTTCCTGTGGTGCCGTGCCACTCCCTGATGGGCTATCGCATTGACCGTAAGGAGCACAACGGGTCGTTCCGGCACTTTCGGCACGCCGCGCCGCCGTGGTGACTAACACCGCGTCGATTCCCAATGACGAAGCAGTTGGGCTGCCTCCCCTCCAATTGCTTTTTTGATCAGTCCGTCAACCAGCGCTTTGTCCCGCTTCATGGATTTGGCTGGCGAATGGTGGTAAGAGAAGGATGGGTATAGGCGGCTGGGCCAATGTCGTCGTAGCCGGCCACGAGGACGTGTTCCGGTACGCGTACTCCAGCGCGAAGCAAGGTTGAAAATAGGCTCATTGCGGCAACGTCCGCTAGCGGCAAACACGCCGTCAAATCCATACTTCAAGTGGCATTTAGTTCAATCTCTTCTGGATTGTTCAGGCCTAAACGGAATAGTGTCGGTGAGCTAAGTGCGCATTCATGTAGCCGTCGTAGCGTAACCCGTATTCGGAACCTATCGCTAGGAAAGCAATTCCATCACGCACCGAAATCGAGCAGTTGTTGCCAGTTCTCCAGCCAAGGCAGTGTCACGGTTGCATACTTTGATTGCTCGGTAGTTGCGCTCCCCAGGAATGATGAGCAGAATGCCTCGAGCAGCGATTTGGGTTCAGCCGGCCGTGATGGCGCATACCAATAGGATGATCCCATCCATCCGCAGGTATCGAAGAGCTGACAGTCGAGGTGCTGCAGGCGTCGATGCGCGAAAGCGGCGGTGTCCCCATTCGGTGAGGGCAGTCCGATGCGCCGAGCGGATGAGGAAACATGATCCTGAGACCGGATCGATGGGAATAGCTCGCCGATGGTGCGCATTTTGCCCCGAGCGAAGGCTTTGGCCGGCTGCGTTGACGGTGTAGTTCAAGGCCGTTGCTATTTCGATAATGCGGCACACATCTCCTCGTTGGTCAGCGTGCTGCCGCTAAGCACACGAGACACTGTCGACCACGTTCACGCCCGCCATGCGAGGTGGAGGATCGCCCCGCGCTTCACGAAGCATTGACGGGAGAAGGTCTGATCATCCAACTAACTCCTCGTTTTAACCTTAGGTGCTGGATCATCCAACTAACTCCTCGTTTTTAACCTTAGCGATATCA